>NZ_QPFW01000188.1:0-25639 GCF_008122455.1 Enterobacter sp. C6 | reverse complement strand
GAGAAGATCGTCAGCATCAGCCCAAAGAGAAGCGAGATTCGCGTGCCGTACAGGATGCGGGCCAGCACGTCGCCGCCGTTCGCATCGGTTCCCAGCCAGTTTTGCGCGGAGGGAGGGGAAGGGAAGGGGGTCGTGGTGGCGAAGTTAATGCTGTTTGCGCCAAAGCGCACCGGTGCCCAGAGCGCCCAGCCGTGCCTGTCGATTTGATCGCGAAGCCACGGATCCTGATATTCAGCCGGGGTCGCAAACGGGCCGCCAAAGTCGCTTTCGGTGTAGCTGGCGATAACCGGTACGTACCAGCGGTCGTTAAAATGCACCAGCAGCGGTTTGTCGTTGGCGATCAGTTCCGAACACATGCTTAAGGCAAACAGCACGGCAAAAATCCACAGCGACCAGTAGCCGCGGCGGTTGTGGCGAAAACGGGCCCAGCGGGCCTGGTTGACGGGGCTTAAACGCGGCATCAGCGGCCCTCAAAATCGATTCGGGGATCGACCAGCGTATAGCTGATATCACTGATGATATTCAGCAGCAGGCCAATCAGGGTGAAAATATAGAGTGTGCCAAACATCACCGGATAATCGCGCGACACGGTAGCCTCATAGCCCAGCAGCCCCAGGCCGTTGAGCGAGAACATCACCTCTATCAGCAGCGAGCCGGTAAAAAACATGCCGATGAACGTGGCCGGAAATCCGGCGATCACCAGCAGCATGGCGTTGCGAAACACGTGTTTCCACATGATCTGCTTCTCGCTCACGCCCTTGGCGCGGGCCGTGACGACGTACTGTTTACGAATTTCATCGAGAAAGGCGTTTTTGGTCAACATGGTCAGGGCCGCAAACCCGCCGATGACCGTGGCCAGCACCGGCAGCGTGATATGCCAGAGGTAGTCGGTGATTTTCTGATACCACGGCAGGGAGCTGAAATCGGCGGAGACCAACCCCCGCAGCGGGAAGAGGTCGAAATAGCTTCCCCCGGCAAAAAAGACGATCAGCAGGACGGCAAACAGAAACGCCGGGATGGCATAGCCGATGATAATGAACGTGCTGCTCCAGATATCGAACCGGCTGCCGTTGTACACCGCTTTGCGGATCCCGAGCGGTATAGAGACCAGATAGATAATCAGCGTTCCCCACAGCCCCAGCGTGATCGAAACCGGCAGGCTTTGCTTGATCAGCGTCAGCACTGACGCACTGCGAAACAGGCTGTCGCCAAAATCGAAGCGGATGTAATCCCAGAGCATTTTGAAATAGCGCTCGTGAATCGGTTTGTCAAAGCCGTAGCGGTGGGTGATCTCGGCGATCACTTCCGGATCCAGCCCGCGTCCGCCGCGGTAGTGGCTTTCACTGATATTCCCTACGCCGGTTCGCGCATGGCTGGCGCCCATCCCTTCACCGCCGCCGCCGGGCATGCCGCCGCTGTTGCCAAATTCAATGGCGGCAATGGCCTGATCGACCGGCCCACCGGGGGCGATTTGCACGATAAAAAAGTTAATCGTGATGATGGCCCACAGGGTGGGGATGACCAGCAGCAGACGGCGGAGAAGATAGGCACCCATGATAATTCCTTATCGCCGCTCAGCGGGAAGTCTGGCGGCTTTGTTAACGTCATACCACCAGGTATCAAAGCCCAGGGAGTAGACAGGGCGCACGGCAGGCACGGAGAACTTATCCCAGCGCGCAAGGCGATCTTCGCCCATATACCACATCGGCAGCATGTAGTAGTTCCAGGTTAAGACCCTGTCGAGGGCGCGCCCGAGCGGCAGGAGCTTTTCTTTATCCCCCTGCGCCGCCACGATTTTCGCAATGAGCGCATCAATCGCCGGGCTTTTTACCCCCGGCGCGTTGTACGAGGAGTCGATGTAGCTGGAGGCCCAGGAGATTTGCAGGTCCGAGCTGGGCCACGGCTGGGCGGGCCACAGGCGCTGCATCATGTCGTAATCACGGCTGCGCATGCGGCTGGTGATCTGCGCGTTATCCACCTGGCGAATGTTCATGGTCACGCCCAGCCGCTCAAGATTGTGCTTAAACGGCAGCACCCACTGATCGTTGCCTCCGGACGAGAGCAGCAGCTCAAAGCTGAGCGGCTTACCCGTTTTGGCATCCACACGCTTTTGATTTTTCAGGTGCCAGCCCGCGTCATCCAGCAGCTTGCTGGCCTTCAGCAGGTTGTCACGGTCGTAGCCGTCACCCTTCGACGCGGGCGGCTGAAACACGGTGGTGAACACCTGTGGCGGAACCTCCGCTTTTAGCGGCGCCAGCAGGACCAGCTCGTCGGCTTTCGGGTAATCGCGCGCGGCGTACTCGGTATTCTGAAAATAGCTGTTGGCGCGGCTGTAGGCCCCGTAAAAAAGCGCTTTGTTCATCCACTCAAAATCAAAGGCCAGGGAGATGGCTTCCCGCACCCGGCGGTCATTAAATACCGGACGCTGAATATTAAACGCCAGCCAGCGGGTGTCCTGGGCAGACTCATTTTTGTGCTCGTCTTTGACGATATAGCCTTTTGCGAAATTTTTGCCGATATAGCGGGTCGCCCAGTTTTTGGCGCTGCTCTCGACGCGCAAATCGAAGGCCCCGGCTTTGAACGCTTCAAACGCCACGTTATCGTCGAGGTAGTAATCATAGCGAAGGGTGTCGAAGTTCCAGCGTCCGCGGTTTACCGGCAGATTGGCCGCCCAGTAGTCTTTGACGCGGGAATAGACGACATATTGCCCCATGCGCCAGTCGGTAATGCGGTAAGGGCCGCCAGCCAGTGGGGGAGTCGAAAGGGGATCGCTCAGCTTATGACTTTTCCAGAACGATTCAGGCATTACCGGCAGCGAGAAGAGGCTCAGCATGTTCTCTTTGTTGGGTTCGCTCAGCTCGATGCGCACGGTGAGCGGCGCAATGGCTCTGACGGACGCGCCCTTATATACGATGCGGAACTGGGGCACGCCTTCGGTCATAAATTTATGGAAGGTGAACGCAACGTCGCTGGCTTTAACCGGTGTGCCATCGTGAAAACGTGCCCGCGGGTTCAGCGAGATTTCCGCCCAGGCGAAGTTATCGGCGTAACGCACGTTCTCGGCAATCAGCGGATAGTAGCTGCCGGGTTCATCGTCAGAGGTGACAAAGAGCGTATCGTAAAGCGATTCCGTCCGCGCTGCCGCCACGCCGCGCAGGGCGAAGCGGTTGAAGTTGTCGAAGGTTCCCGTGGCGGAAAGCGTCACCTTACCGCCCTTCGGCGCGGCAGGGTTGACGTAATCAAAGTGCGTAAAATTGACCGCGTATTTCGGCTCGCCAATCACCGCGAAGGCGATATTTTCTTTGATGGCTTGCGCCTGGCTGGACAGGCTGGTGAATGCCAACATCAGCAACATAAAGCGCATAAGCATCTCGCGGCGGCTCCCTCTTTTACAGACCGGCTCGGTTAAGCTGAATAATAAGTGACGTCGCGGACAATGTGAAATTAATCGCCCTCGGGCGAAATATCAGGACGCCATTCGCGGAACTGCGCCAGCGGCATCGGACGGCTAATCCAGTATCCCTGCAGGAAGTTAACGCCATGTTCGCGCAGCCAGGCCGCCTGTTCCGGCGTCTCTACCCCTTCGGCGACGGTCGACATATTCAGTCGTCTTGCCAGCGTCAGAACGGCATCCAGCACCGGCGACGTCACGGTCTCAGTACCGATCGCATTAACAAAACCACGGTCTATTTTGAGGTAGTCCATGGTGAAATGCTCAAGGTAAATCAGCGCGCTGTGGCCGGTTCCAAAATCATCAATGGCGATTTCAAACCCTTCGTTATGCAGCCATTCGAAGAGGCTGTTGGCTTCCCGATGATTCAGCATGTCGCGTTCGGTAATTTCCAGCACGATCTGGAAATAATCCGGCGGCAGTAGCGCTTTGAAGGTGCGCATATCGTCCTTGAAGCTTTCCGCATGCAGATGCCCCGGCGCAATGTTAATGCCCACCTTGGCACCCGGGGGTAACAGCGTTTGTAACACGGGTGCATCGTGAATGATAAGGTCAAAGAGATGCAGCGTCAGTGGGACAATCAGCTTCTGCGCTTCGGCAAAATTGATAAACGCGTCAGGCGGAATTTCCCCCATTGTCGGGTGCTTCCAGCGCATCAGCACTTCAAGCCCGGTCATTTTGAGCGATTTGGCATCAACGACGGGTTGATAAACCACGTAAAACTGGCCGCGCTTAATGGCGCTTAAAATCTCTTTACCCGGGTTGAGCCGAATGCTGAGGATGTAGTAGTTAAGCGAACCGGCACAAATGCCGCATACCAGCCCGAAGAACACGGCGTAGAGAATTTCATCGCTGGTCCATGCGTCCGCATACAGGTTGATGGTCAGGGGGACGTCTTTCAGCGTCGCCGTGCGGACCGGGATGTCATGTAATTCGTGCGCATGAACCAGGGTACTGGACTGGGTCGACAATGCGTTATCGCCGATGATGATGGCTATACCCGCGAACTCGTCCTGGCGCTCCGTGTAGAGCAGGTAAGGCGTCAGATTAATATTCACTGAGGTGAACACTCCGCCGCCCTTTACTAATGGGTTGCGGTACCAGATCGCAATTGCAGGTTCATCAGGCAGCATGGGGGTACCCGGGAGCAGCGCCATATCGATCGGTTTATCGATATTCAGCTCAGGTATCAGCGTCTCCATCGGGACATTCATCGGGCCCGTGGCGGAAGAGCAGAACGCCATTTTGTCCCTGACCAGCAGGAAGGCGCGAACGTTAATGCTGAAGGCTGCGCGAGAGGTGAGTTCCTGATTAACGTCGTGGCACGTGTTCAGCGTGAGGGGCTGGAGAACATTGACCGCTTTTTTTAAATCGTCGAAATAGCTCCCCATATAGGCGCTTACATCATTCACCAGAGTGTCGAATTTGACTTCCCGCTTGTGGTAACTCCAGGAAAATTGCAGTGAACCCAGGAGCAGGGCGGTGATGAGGCCCGTGATAATACTGAGGATCAGTATCTTACGATTACTGGAGAAGTAGCGGGTGAGCATAGACGTCGTGATTCCTGAAATGCCGCTGGATGTATTCAGTGTAATGGGCAAAAAAAAACACTGCCGAAGCAGTGCTTTTTTTCATTATATCGTCAGCCAAGGGATAACCAACGATACAATAGTCATATTAACTGCGGGTCAGTACGCGGCGTGCTTCGTTGTAGCGCTTCTTCCAGTATGGTTCATTCATGCTGGAAATGGTCACACCGCTGCTGGTGGAGGCATGTACGAACTGGTCGTTACCAATGTAGATGCCAACATGTCGACCTGTAGAACCGGCACGGAACAGGACTAGATCACCGGTGCGCAGTTTGGTACGTGAAATCGACTTGCCCATCTCCTGCTGTTCATAGGTTGAACGCGGAAGATCTAACCCAAATTGCTCACGGAACGTACGCTGTACAAAACCGGAACAATCAATACCTGTTTTTGTGCTGCCGCCAAGACGATAGCGCACGCCTTTCCAGTCAGCATACTGGTCCATAATGCGGGACTTCACGTCCAGATTACGTACCATATTTTCAAATTCATCCTGAGAGGCTTGCAGTGACGAGGAATCTTCCATTCCCACAACACGCGTCTCAGGATGCATATTCTTTGCGGTGTTCGATGTACTACATGCAGATAACAGTACCGCGACTGCTATCGCCGGGATCCCCCGTAAGATATATCTCAGAAACGGTTGAGATTTGACCATTTTGTTTATTATCCCTTGAAGTCCTTAACGACAAATATCGTTATAAAAATGCCAAACGTGACGAGACTAATTATCTGTTCACATTGAGACAATTCTTTCTGGTCACATTTGTGGCATAGCGCACAAAATTATTCACCATCGAAATAATTATCCCTATGGGGCAAAACGAGTTCGAGATTAACCGATTGCCAGGGGTATTGCGAGTAAAAAAAGCCTTTTTTTTATAAGAAAATGTGATACAGAAAGTAAAAATCCGTAATTGCTTAAAATGCGGTCAGATCCGAGGCTTTATCGCGCAATTGCTTCATTTTTATCATGAATGTGATGACAAGAATATGACACTGGGAAAAGATCGTGGCGGGAAGGCTATCAGGGATCATGTCGATCCCTGATAGCTCACGTTAATTTAGGTTAGTTATTTGTTCAATTATTGTTGCGTTTTACCGGGAAGGTAACGATCGAACAGCGCTATTATCCTGTCGCTCAGTGGGGTCATCAAACACCACGGCAGCGCAATCAGCGCAACGGAGAGCGAACCGACGGCAATATCGGTGAACCAGTGAGCGCCAATCATTACGCGCGGGAAGGCAAAAACCACAAAAATAATCAGGGCTATGGCAAACGCTTTTCTGCCGAAATAGCGAAGCATAATTGCGGAAAAAATAAGCAGCATCATGCCGTGATCGCCGGGGAAACTGTCCTTCGACGCATCTTTTGTTGGAATATGCAGCAGTTCACTCACGCGATAAATATCGGTGAAAAAGAGCGTTGGGCTGGAACGCTTAACCGGAATAATCGCGGTTGCCAGCTGGTTAATGACGACGGCAAACAGCAGCATCACCAGACCGATAATCAGAATACGCCGACGCCCGGCTTTGTCCTCTTTCAGCCAGAAAGAGAGCATCAGGCAGCCCATCGCCAGCAGCGAGAAGCCGTCGAAGGCGCGGTTGTTGGTAATTGCTACCAGCCACAGGAACGCGTTGCTCTTCACCAGCTCCTGGTTGAAGAAGTGGAAAATGGCAGAATCCAGCGGGAACCAGAAACCATGATCCGCCGGGATATACCAGGAGAAGAAAAGCGCCAGACCGGCGACATTAAGCAGTAATATCAGGGGAAATCGAGTTGTCATAACGTTCTGTATAGTGTGAAAACAGGGGCAACGTTAGCCGCCTGAACTTAAACGAATCCTCAACAGGCTGGACTGGAGGGCATTCCAGTCGGCGTTAACCGCACTAATTAACTCTATACGGCTGTCAGGCGGCGCCACATTTTGCGTTTCAATAAAGAAATCGTCGCCCTGACGGTTGATTCGCACCAGCCCGTCTGGCGTGCGCATGATCCCTTTCACGCGATCGACGGGCGCAAGTCGGGCCCACTCGAGGATCCCGATGGTGTCGAAAACGGTTTCAGCATCAAAAATCCACCCGCAGGCCTGATATCCCTGACCGCTGTTCAGGTTACGGCGCCAGCGCTGGTGCTCCGGCAGACTCAGGGCTGCCAGGCCCTGCTTAACCGGGTGACTGTGCGCATGCTCCGCGCTGGCGGGCAACGCGGTGAGGTTCAGACGTGGAAGGTCAAGCAGGGCGCTATCAATATTCCCCTGGGTGGCCTGCACCCGCGTGCGATTGCCGCCGAAATGCTGCCACCACGACTCCAGCGCGGCCTGGCTTTCAGCCGTGGCGCGATCGGCTTTATTCGCGACAATAACGTCAGCCGAGGCGAGCTGATCGCGGAAGTTCTCATTGGCCAGCGACTTGTCATCCAGAAGCTGACGCGGATCGAGCAGGCACAGGGTGGCGCGCAGATCGATCCACGGCTCGTAAACCGGGGCTGTCAGTAAATCGAGGATCTGCTTCGGGTGACCCAGCCCGGTGGGTTCAATCAGCAGGCGGTCAGGTTTGCCCTGACGCAGCAGGGTATTGAGCCCGACCTGCATCGGCAGGCCATTGACGCAGCACATGCACCCGCCGGGAATCTCTTTAATCATTGCGCCGTTGGATGACAGCAGCGCGCCGTCAATGCCCACCTCGCCAAATTCATTGACCAGCACGGCCCATTTCTCGGCCGGATCTTTATTTGCCAGCAGGTGGAGAATTGAGGTGGTTTTACCGCTGCCGAGAAAACCGGTAATGAGGTTGGTTTTGGTCACGTGCGCTCCGGATGAGAATGGTGATGCTATAACACTATTCTCTATCCTGGCGAAAAACGTGCCCTGTGAGAAGGGGAAGGGCGAACGGAGGCCTCATCCGTTCGCATTAAGCGCAATAATCGTTAAAGATTTAACGTTTCGATAACAGCCTGACGTGCGCCGTGGCGGGTTATGCGCTCATAGGCCTGGCTGACAGCCTCCACAAAAACGCGATTATGCGCAAGATCGTGACCAAAGACCTCGCTCAGCCCCAGCAGGGCGTTAACGCGGTCAGCGTCGCTGCTGGCGTTAACAATCTTGCGGATTTTATCGCTAAGGGGATCGCGCACGTCAATCGCGTTGCCATGATCGTCGGTGCCGCTGACGTAGCGTATCCAGCCGGCCACGCCCAGGGCCAGCAGCGACCACGGTGTTTTTCGCTCAAGGTGAACGCGGATCCCGTCCAGCATTCTTTGCGGAAGTTTCTGGCTACCGTCCATCGCGATTTGCCAGGTCCGGTGCTGGAGGGCCGGGTTGGCAAAGCGCTCCAGCAGGCTATCGGCGTAGGCGGTGAGGTCGACATCCTTAATGCGTAATGTTGGGGCCTGCTCGTCCAGCATGAGTCGACGGGCGGCTTCACGGAACGCCGAGTCCTCCATGCATTCATTTATATGGGCGTAGCCCGCGAGGTACCCCAGATACGCCAGGAAAGAGTGGCTGCCGTTGAGCATGCGTAATTTCATCTGCTCCCACGGCAGCACATCCTGCACCATCTGGACACCCGCCACTTCCCACTCGGGACGCCCGGCGACAAAATTATCTTCTACGACCCACTGAATGAACGGCTCGCAGCTGATGGCGCACGGATCTTCCACGCCGAGCGCGTCGGTGATTTCCGCCAGCGAGGCCTCCGTTGCGGCGGGCACAATCCTGTCGACCATCGTCCCCGGGAAACTCACGTGGCTATCAATCCATTCAGATAACCCTGCGGAACGTTTTTGCGCCATGCCCAGCACCGCGTTTTTCACCACGTGCCCGTTGTCAGGGATATTGTCGCAGGACAGCACGGTAAACGCAGGCAAGCCGCGCTCGCGGCGGCGGTGGAGGGCTTCGACCAGGATCCCTGGGGCCGAATGTGGCCCGGAGGGGTTTTCAAGGTCGTGGACGATCCGGGGGTTATTCAGATCGAGTTTTCCGGTCGCGGGATCGATGCAATAGCCTTTTTCCGTGATGGTGAGCGAGACAATCGCAACCTGAGGCTCGCAAAATTTCTCAATAATGGCGGGCAGGGAGTCCAGCTTTGCGTTCAGGCATTCATGGACGGCACCGACGATAATGGCCTCATTGCCTTCTGCACCTTTCTCCAGCACGGTGAACAAATGATCCTGCGCGCGCAGCTGGCTCATCAGCACATCGCCGCTGAAAAGGCTAATCTCACAAATCCCCCAGTCGCCGCCTTTTTCATTCAGCACCCGATTTGTTAACAATGCCTGGTGCGCACGGTGAAACGCGCCAAAGCCAAAGTGGACGATGCGGGAGCGTAATTGCGTGCGATCGTAGCGCGGTTGCTGAACCCGGGCAGGAAGGGCGGTGGAGGCAATTGTCTTCATGAGGTACACACCTGATTAACCATTAATTAACAATGCCAGTGTAAAGTTATATGACAGCAAATAAAATTGGTGAGCCGTAAATATCCCCGTTATGTGAGTTTGATCAATCAATGTGTGGCGGTGTATTGACCCTTCACGGCAAACATGTATGGTAGTCGTCATTGCAGTAGCACATATTGGTATAACAACTTAAGAGGGTGAGGCAATGGAACAAACCTGGCGTTGGTACGGGCCGAACGATCCGGTTTCTCTTGATGATGTGCGCCAGGCTGGCGCAACGGGTGTCGTCACGGCGCTGCATCATATTCCAAACGGTCAGGTCTGGCCGGTAGAGGAAATTCAACAGCGTCAGGCGCTGCTGGCGGAGAAGGGGTTAACCTGGTCTGTGGTGGAAAGTATCCCGGTTCATGAAGACATTAAAACCCATTCAGGGGAATGCCAGACCTGGATTGCTAACTATCAGCAGAGCATTCGCAACCTGGCGACCTGCGGCATTGATACGGTCTGCTATAACTTCATGCCTATCCTCGACTGGACGCGAACCGACCTTGAATATCAGATGCCGGACGGCTCGAAAGCGCTGCGTTTCGATCAGATTGCCTTTGCGGCATTCGAGCTGCACATTCTGAAACGCCCTGGCGCCGAAGCGGATTACACCGCGGAAGAGCAGCAGCAGGCGCGCGCGTGGTTTAACGCTGCCAGTGACGCGGACATCGAAAAGCTGACCCGTAATATTATTGCGGGCCTGCCCGGGGCTGAAGAAGGGTATACGCTGGATCAGTTCCGCGCGCGCCTGGCGGAATACGGCGATATTGATAAGCAGCAACTGCGTGAAAACATGGCGTATTTCCTGCGCGCTATCGTGCCGGTTGCGGAAGAGGTAGGGGTTCGCCTGGCCGTGCATCCGGACGATCCACCGCGTCCTATCCTCGGCCTGCCGCGTATCGTGTCTACGATTGAAGATATGCAGTGGCTGAAAGAGACGGTAAACAGCATCTATAACGGCTTTACCATGTGTACCGGCTCCTACGGCGTGCGTGCGGATAACGACCTTGTGCGGATGATTGAAACCTTCGGCGATCGTATCCACTTCACGCATCTGCGCGCGACCTGCCGCGAAGAGAATCCAAAAACCTTCCACGAGGCGGCGCACCTGGGCGGCGATGTGAATATGGTGGCGGTGGTAGACGCCATTCTGGCGGAAGAGGCGCGTCGTAAGCAGGCGGGCGATGTGCGTCCTATCCCGTTCCGTCCGGATCACGGTCACCAGATGCTGGACGATCTGCGTAAGAAAACCAACCCGGGCTATTCGGCGATTGGCCGTCTTAAAGGCATGGCGGAAGTGCGCGGCGTTGAGCTGGCGCTGAAGATGACGAAGTATCCGGAACTTCTGTAACCGGAGTTGCCGGGTGGCGGCTTCGCCTTACCCGGCCTACAAAAACACAAAAACCGGCTTCAGGGCCGGTTTTTTTCGTGGGTCGGGTAAGCGTAGCGCCACCCGACAAACGCCGCAATCAGTCAGCGCGACCCATATAGCGTTTTTCTTCGATATGGATGCGGATCTTCTCGCCAGCAGAGAGGTATTCCGGTACCTGCACAACCAGGCCGGTCGTCAGGGTAGCCGGTTTGTTGCGGGCACTGGCGGATGCGCCTTTGATGCCAGGCGCCGTTTCAACGATTTCCAGATCGACGGTCTGAGGCAGTTCCAGCGCCAGCAGCACGCCGTCCCAGGTCAGAACCTGCATGTCAGGCATGCCGCCTTCAGGGATAAACAGCAGCTCTTCTTCAATTTGATCTTTGGTGAAGATGTACGGGGTGTAATCTTCTTTATCCATGAACACGTATTCGTTGCCGTCGATGTAGGAGAAATCAACATAGCGACGGGTCAGGGTCACGGTATCGACGATATCGTCACCTTTAAAGCGCTCTTCCACTTTCAGGCCGGTACGCACATCGGCGAAACGCATTTTGTACAGCGTTGCTGCACCACGGGCGCTCGGGGCCTGAATGTCGATATCTTTCACAATCAGCAGTTTGCCGTTGTAATTCAGCACCATACCTTTCTTAATTTCGTTCGCTCTTGGCATTGCAGTAATCCTGTTTACGGGAGGTAAAAAATATCGCGCCAAATTACTCGCGCACGGCCTTTCAGGCAAGAGGAATTAGTGGCTTTTGCTATCAATACGCAAAAGGTGTTACTGTGCGCGCGATGCCCGACTCGCGGGCGATCGTCAGCGAAAGAGAGCATTTATGGATTGCCGTCCCGATTGTGGCGCGTGCTGTACTGCACCGTCCATTTCAAGCCCCATTCCAGGAATGCCCGAGGGCAAGCCTGCCAATACCCGCTGCGTTCAGCTCTCGGAAACCAACCTGTGCATGATCTTTGGCTCACCGTTGCGCCCGAAAGTCTGCTCCGGGCTTCAGCCCGCTGCCGAAATGTGCGGCAGCACGCGAGAGCAGGCGATGACGTACCTTCTTGAACTTGAAACGCTCACTGCGCCTTAAACGTCTTTAATCCTCGCCAGACAGCCCATCGTCAGCGTACACATCACCAGCGCAATCCAGAACACCGTGTGATAGTTCCAGATTTCGGCCACGACACCGGCCATTGAGCCCGCGATAATCCAGCCCACGCGGGTGGTATTAGTATAAAGGGTGGTGGCTGAGCCTGCCTGACCCGGCATCAGATCCTGGAAATAGAGCATGCCTATCCCGGCGAGAATGCCAATATAGATGGCGTTCAGCAGCTGTAACGCCAGCAACAGCCCCGGCGTATGTACCGTCAGCATACCGATATAAAACAGCAGACCGGCGACAGCGGCGATGCGCATTAAAAAACGCTTTCCGAAGCGCTTAGCGTAATAGCCCGCGATAAGCATCGTCGGGATCTCAAGCCCGGCCGCGGTGCCCATCATGATGCCCGCCAGTTTCTCCGACAGGTGCAGTTCATTAATAATAAACAGCGGCATATTGATGATATACAGGCTGTTGGTGCCCCACATCAGCGTGCAGATAACAAACAGGAGCAGGGCATCGCGGCGGTTACGGCGCGGCGCTTCCACTACGCCCGTTGCCACTTTGGGCTCTTTGCGCATGGACGGCAGGAAGAACCACACCAGCGCGCCGCATGCCACAAACGCAACTGCCGCACTCAGGTACATCACCGTAAAGCCAAAACCCATCGCCAGCGCGTAGGCCAGCGGCGGGCCAATCACCCATGCCAGCGATACCTGCGCACGCAGGACAGAGCTGAACATCACCGCTTCACGCCCGGTATGGTCCGCGTGTTCGCGGGCAAGGGCGAACAGCTGCGGGTTCGCCGTTGAGCCAAAGCTGCTCAGGAATACACCGACGAAGAGCAGAATGAAGTAGTTGCGGTTCCAGGCAAACAGAACGCAGGCCATGACCCCCAGCAGGCAGCAGAAAACGATCAGGCTTTTACGATCGCCTTTTCTGTCGGATCGCCCCGCCAGAAACTGACTGACCAGGATGCCGATGATGGCGCTTCCGGTAAAAAAGAAGCCCACCATCGCCGGACGGACGTGAACCTCATTTGTCAGGAATAAGCTCAATGTCGGCGTCTGTAACGCGCCGGCAATGCCCGTGAAGAAGGCAACAACCAGGAATGCCGCAGAGGTCAAATCAAAGGGCTTCGGCGAGACGGCCGCAGGGGTGTTATGCATGTTTTATAATTAGCGAGTAGCAGAGAGGGGCGGAGTTTACGCCGTCAGCTAAAAAATAAACAGTGGGTGCGGTCAATGATGCCACGAAAAAACAAAATGGCATTTCAACTTACCTCTCACCCGGCTGACCTTAGCTGAAACTGGCTTGCTGAACTTCAGCAAAATTCAGCTGAACGAAGAAGAAATGTGCTGTATCTCTAAATTCTGAGATCTGAAATACGAGTTTACTTGCAAGACATTGCAGAAAGCGCAAGACTTTTTGAAACGTTTCAGCGCTATCTTGTTTTAACAAACGGAGCAGGCTAGCGCATTTTTTCTCATTAAAGCTGAAACGATTCAAGTTCAGCAGGAGTGGAGAACCATGTTCCAGTTATCTGTTCAGGATATCCACCCGGGCGCTCAGGCCGGGGATAAAGAAGAGGCTATTCGCCAGGTTGCCGCTGCGCTTGTGCAGGCGGGTAACGTCGCGGACGGCTATGTCAACGGCATGCTGGCGCGCGAGCAGCAGACCTCAACCTTCCTCGGCAATGGCATTGCCATTCCGCACGGCACAACCGATACCCGCGATCAGGTGTTGAAAACCGGCGTTAAGGTTTATCAGTTCCCGCAGGGCGTGCTCTGGGGCGACGGTCAGGTAGCCTATGTGGCCATCGGTATCGCGGCCAGCAGCGACGAACACCTAGGCCTGCTGCGTCAGCTGACGCATGTCCTGAGCGATGACGATGTGGCTGAACAGCTTAAGTCCGCCACCACAGCTGAAGAGCTGCGTGCGTTGCTGATGGGCGAAAAACAGAGCGAAGCGCTGAAACTGGATAATGAAACGCTGACGCTGGATGTGGTTGCCTCCGATCTGGTGACGCTGCAGGCGCTGAACGCGGGCCGTCTGAAAGAAGCCGGCGCGGCGGATGCCACGTTTGTGACGCGCGTGATTAACGATAAGCCGTTGAATCTGGGTCAGGGTATCTGGCTGAACGACAGTGCTGAAGGCAACCTGCGCAGCGCTATCGCCGTGAGCCGCGCGGCCAATGCGTTTGACGTAGAAGGCGAGCCTGCAGCCATGCTGGTGACCGTGGCGATGAACGATGAACAGCCGGTTTCCGTGCTGAAGCGTCTGGGCGATCTGCTGCTGAACAACAAAGCTGAAAAACTGCTGAACGCTGATGCCTCCACCGTGCTGGCGCTGCTGACCAGTGATGATGCGCCGACTGAAGACGTGCAGACCGCTGAGTTCGTGGTACGTAACGAGCACGGCCTGCATGCCCGTCCGGGCACCATGCTGGTGAATACCATTAAACAATTCGAGAGTGAGATCACCGTGGCGAATCTTGATGGCACGGGCAAACCTGCCAACGGCCGTAGTCTGATGAAAGTTGTCGCGCTGGGCGTGAAGAAAGGGCACCGTCTGCGTTTCACCGCACAGGGTGCTGATGCTGAACAGGCGCTGAAAGCGATTGGCGATGCCATCGCGGCGGGTCTGGGGGAGGGCGCATAATGAGCAGACGTGTTGCGACTATTACGCTGAACCCGGCTTATGACCTGGTAGGATTTTGCCCGGAAATTGAGCGCGGCGAAGTCAACCTCGTGCGTACCACTGGCCTGCATGCTGCGGGTAAAGGGATTAACGTCGCGAAAGTGCTCAAGGATCTCGGTATCGACGTCACCGTGGGTGGATTCCTCGGTAAAGATAACCAGGATGGTTTCCAGCAGCTGTTCAGCGAGCTGGGCATTGCCAACCGTTTTCAGATTGTTCAGGGCCGTACCCGCATCAACGTTAAGCTGACGGAGAAAGACGGTGAAGTGACTGACCTGAACTTCTCTGGCTTCGAAGTGACGCCGTCAGACTGGGAGCGTTTTGTTAACGATTCTCTGACCTGGCTCGGTCAGTTTGACATGGTCTGCGTCAGCGGCAGCCTGCCGTCCGGCGTGAGCCCGGAAGCGTTTACCGACTGGATGACGCGCCTGCGCAGCCAGTGCCCGTGCATCATTTTTGACAGCAGCCGCGATGCGCTGGTTGCGGGCCTGAAAGCCTCGCCGTGGCTGGTGAAGCCGAATCGCCGCGAGCTGGAGATCTGGGCGGGTCGTAAGCTGCCAGAATTAAAAGATGTGATTGACGCTGCCCATGCGCTGCGCGAGCAGGGTATCGCTCACGTGGTGATCTCGCTTGGTGCAGAAGGCGCGTTGTGGGTTAACGCGTCTGGCGAATGGATCGCCAAACCGCCGTCAATGGAAGTTGTGAGTACCGTTGGCGCAGGGGATTCCATGGTTGGCGGCCTGATTTATGGTCTGCTGATGCGTGAATCCAGTGAACATACTTTACGTCTTGCCACTGCCGTTGCTGCCCTGGCCGTCAGCCAGAGCAATGTCGGTATTACCGATCGTACCCAGTTAGCCGCGATGATGGCGCGCGTTGACTTAAAACCTTTTAACTAACAGCAGGAGAGGAATAATGAAAACGCTGCTGATCATTGACTCCGGTCTCGGACAGGCTCGCGCCTATATGGCGAAGACCTTGCTGGGCGCGGCGGCACAAAAAGCACATCTGGAGATTATCGATAATCCAGGCGATGCAGAACTGGCCATTGTACTGGGCGACAAAATCCCGGCTGACAGTGCGCTGAACGGCAAAAAAGTGTGGCTGGGCGATATTAATCGCGCGGTGGCACACCCGGAACTGTTCCTGAGCGAAGCGAAAGGTCACGCGTCTGTCTACAGCGCGCCTGTCGCAGCGGCACCGGCTACGGCCACAGGTCCAAAACGCATTGTTGCGGTGACGGCCTGCCCGACGGGTGTGGCTCACACCTTTATGGCGGCTGAAGCCATTGAAACCGAAGCGAAAAAACGCGGCTGGTGGGTAAAAGTTGAAACGCGTGGCTCCGTCGGTGCCGGCAACGCTATCACCCCAGAAGAAGTGGCTGAGGCCGATCTGGTGATCGTGGCGGCGGATATTGAAGTGGACCTGGCGAAATTTGCCGGTAAGCCAATGTACCGTACATCTACCGGCCTGGCGCTGAAAAAGACCGCGCAGGAGTTTGATAAAGCGCTGGTAGAAGCGAAGCCGTATCAGGCAACCGGCGCGCGTCAAACCGCGACAGAAGGTAAGAAAGAGTCTGCGGGCGCCTATCGCCATCTGTTGACCGGCGTGTCTTACATGCTGCCGATGGTGGTGGCGGGTGGTCTGTGTATCGCTCTCTCGTTCGCGTTTGGTATCACCGCGTTTAAAGAACAAGGGACGCTGGCGGCTGCGCTGATGCAGATCGGCGGTGGCTCAGCCTTCGCTCTGATGGTGCCGGTACTGGCGGGCTTTATTGCCTTCTCCATCGCTGACCGTCCTGGCCTGACGCCGGGCCTTATCGGCGGTATGCTGGCCGTGAGCACGGGTTCCGGCTTTATCGGCGGGATTATCGCAGGCTTCCTGGCCGGTTACGTCGCGAAGCTCATCAGCTCGAAGCTCAAGCTGCCGCAGAGTATGGAAGCGCTGAAACCGATCCTGATCATCCCGCTGATTTCCAGCCTGGTGGTCGGTCTGGCGATGATTTACCTGATTGGTAAGCCGGTTGCGGGCATCCTGGCGGGTCTGACCCACTGGCTGCAAACCATGGGTACCGCGAACGCGGTTCTGCTGGGTGCAATCCTCGGCGGCATGATGTGTACCGACATGGGTGGTCCGGTGAACAAAGCGGCGTACGCCTTTGGTGTTGGCCTGCTGAGTACCCAGACCTACGCGCCAATGGCAGCCATCATGGCGGCAGGTATGGTGCCTCCTCTGGCGCTCGGCCTGGCGACGATTATTGCCCGTCGTAAGTTCGATAAAGCGCAGCAGGAAGGCGGCAAAGCGGCGCTGGTGCTGGGTCTGTGCTTCATCACCGAAGGGGCAATTCCGTTCGCGGCCCGTGACCCAATGCGTGTACTGCCTTGCTGTATCGCGGGTGGCGCGGTAACGGGGGCAATCTCCATGGCGATTGGTGCGAAGCTGATGGCACCACACGGCGGTCTGTTCGTGCTGCTGATCCCTGGCGCTATCACGCCGGTGCTGGGCTACCTGCTGGCGATTGTTGCCGGTACGCTGGTGGCGGGTCTCTCTTACGCAGTGCTGAAACGTCCGGAAGCGGAAGTCGTGGCAAAAGCAGCGTAAGCGATAAACAACAAAAAAGCCGGGTTGCATTACGCACCCGGCTTTTTTTATGCCGCCTGTTCAGCGGTTTGCTGTGCCTTCAGCCAGGCAATCTCTTCTGCCCAGATATCCGGATTGATGGTTTCCAGCACCATCGGAATACCGTCGAAGCGGGCGTCCTGCATAATAAAGCGAAACGCATCGTGGCCGATGTTGCCTTCGCCGAGGCTGTGGTGGCGGTCAACGCGGCTGCCAAAGGCGCTTTTCGCATCGTTTAAGTGCATGCCGCGCAGGTACTTAAAGCCCACAATGCGCTCGAACTCATCAAACGTGTTTTTCGTTGCCTCGGTTGTGCGCAGGTCATAGCCGGCGGCGAACGCGTGGCAGGTATCAATGCACACGCCAACGCGGGATTTATCCTCCACGCCGTCGATAATCGCCGCCAGATGTTCGAACCTGAAGCCGAGGTTGCTGCCCTGACCGGCGGTATTCTCAATCACCGCGGTGACGCCTTTGGTCTTGTCCAGGGTGATGTTGATGGACTCGGCAATGCGCGCCAGGCAGGCATCTTCGTCGATCTGCATCAGATGGCTGCCCGGATGGAAGTTCAGCAGCGTCAGCCCCAGCTGTTCGCAGCGCTGTACTTCATCAAGAAACGCCTCGCGGGATTTTTCCAGCGCCTCTTCAACCGGGTGACCGAGGTTGATCAGGTAGCTGTCGTGGGGAAGGATTTGGCCTGGCCCGTAGTGGTACTTCTCACAGGCAGCTTTGAAATCATCAATCACTTCAGCGGTGAGCGCTGCGGCGCGCCACTGGCGCTGGTTTTTGGTGAACAGGGCGAAAGCGGTCGCCTCGATTTCGGCGGCGCGAATGGCGGCATTTGCAAGGCCACCTGCAGCGCTGACGTGCGCTCCAACATATTTCATATAAAAACTCCTGCTAACCCGAAACGCTTATGATAGCGGGTTAGCAGGAGAAGGACGAGATGGTTTATGCCATCAGGCTGTGCACCGCGAGGTTAATGGCACCGCCTCCGACAATCAGCCAGATGAAGAGCACCAGCGCCATCAGCAGCGGTTTCGCACCGGCTTTTTTCAGCGCGCTGACGTGTGTGGTGACACCCAGCGCCGCCATGGCCATCGCCAGCAGCACGGTATCCAGCGTTACCAGCATATCGACAACGGCTTTCGGCAGCAGGTGGAAGGAGTTGAAAATCGCCACCACGATAAACAGGATCGCAAACCACGGAATGGTGATTTTGCTTTTCTCGCTGCCGCCCGCCGGAGCCAGCTGTTTAACCCGAGCGGCAAGGAAAATCAGGAACGGGGCCAGCATCATCACGCGCAGCATTTTGGCAATCACCGCCGCGTTTTCAGCTTCCGGGTTAATGGCATGTCCTGCCGCCACCACCTGGGCCACTTCGTGCATGGTCGAACCGATATAGATGCCGTAGGTTTCTGGGCTAAACCAGTGCGCCACCAGCGGATACATGGCCGGATAGAGGAAGATCGCCAGCGTACCGAAGATCACCACCGTCGCCACCGCCACGGTTACCTTGCTGGCTTCGGCTTTAACGACGGGCTCTGTTGCCAGCACCGCCGCGGCTCCACAGATACTGCTCCCGGCACCGATCAGCCAGCTGGTTTGCTTATCCAGGCCAAAGACTTTCTGGCCGATAAAGCAGGCCAGCAAAAAGGTGCTGGTCAGGGTCAGGACGTCGATGGCGATTCCGCTCACGCCCACATCCGCAATCTGCGAAAAGGTGAGACGGAAGCCGTAAAGGATGATCCCGAGACGCAGCAGGTGCTGTTTGGCAAAGATCACGCCGCCGTCGCAGGATTTCCAGATATGTGGGTAAACGGTGTTACCCACGACCATGCCCAGCAAAATGGCGAGCGTCAGCGCGCTAAAACCTGCGCCTGCGATAGCCGGGATGCTGCCGCCCCATAGCGCGACGGCGGTCACTGCGGCGCTGAGCGCAAGACCCGGCACGAAGTGCCACACTGTACGATGATGTTGTAAGGTGATTTCTGACATAACCTTCTCCTTTGTCTGGCTAAAGGTTACGGCGCTCTGGCTTAAAAATAAAATTGATTATATACTTATAATCAATCTATATAAGTGGTAAGCAACCATGCACATTACATTGCGTCAGCTGGAAGTGTTTGCCGAGGTGCTGAAAAGCGGCTCGACGACCCAGGCGTCACAAATGCTGGCGCTCTCGCAGTCTGCGGTCAGCGCGGCGTTGACCGATCTTGAAGGACAGCTGGGCGTTCAGCTTTTCGACAGGGTAGGGAAGCGGCTTGTGGTGAACGAGCACGGCCGTCTTCTTTATCCGCGCGCGCTGGCGCTGCTGGAGCAGGCTATCGAAATCGAGCAGCTGTTCCGCGAAGACAACGGTGCGATCCGCGTCTATGCCAGCAGCACCATCGGGAACTACATCCTGCCGGAAGTGATTGCCCGCTACCGCCGGGATTTCCCGACTCTGCCGCTGGAGATGAGCGTGGGCAATAGCCAGGACGTCATCAACGCGGTGATCGATTTCCGCGTGGATATTGGTCTCATCGAAGGACCCTGCCATAACGTCGCTATCATTGCCGAGCCCTGGCTGGAAGATGAGCTGGTGGTGTTTGCGTCCCCGGCCTCGTCGTTATTGCAGGGCGAGGTGACGCTGGAGCGCCTGGCGCAGGCGCAGTGGATCCTGCGTGAACAGGGCTCCGGCACGCGTGAAATTGTCGATTATCTGCTGCTTTCCCATCTGCCGCATTTCCAGTTAGGGATGGAGCTAGGGAACTCTGAGGCCATCAAGCACGCGGTGCGTCATGGCCTGGGGATCAGCTGTCTTTCCCGGCGCGTCATTGCCGAACAGCTTGAAACGGGGTCGCTGGTTGAAATCCCGGTTCCATTGCCGAAGCTGGTGCGCACGCTGTGGTGCATTCATCATCGTCAGAAACACCTTTCCAGCTCGCTGCAGCGTTTTCTGCGCTACTGCGAGATGTAATCTTCCCCTCATCCTGACCCTCTCCCCAAAGGGGAGAGGGAAAAATTATGCTTTACTTATAATCCTGGCCGAGTCATGAAGCTCTCTTATAACTGAGTATTTCTGCCGGAAGGAACGCGGATCGTCTGCTACAATCGCGCCTCATTTATTAAATGGACAGCATTTTCATATGGTTTCAGAAATTAAAACCACAGAAGCGCCCACGCTACGTCGTGAACTCAAGGCGCGTCACCTGACGATGATCGCCATTGGAGGCTCAATCGGTACAGGTCTTTTCGTTGCCTCTGGCGCAACGATTTCGGCAGCCGGCCCGGGTGGGGCACTTTTCTCTTATATCCTGATTGGCCTGATGGTGTACTTCCTGATGACCAGTCTCGGCGAACTGGCCGCGTACATGCCGGTATCCGGTTCGTTTTCGACCTACGGTCAAAAATACGTTGAAGAAGGCTTTGGCTTCGCGCTGGGCTGGAACTACTGGTACAACTGGGCGGTCACTATCGCCGTTGACCTTGTCGCCGCGCAGCTGGTGATGAACTGGTGGTTCCCCGATACGCCGGGCTGGATCTGGAGCGCCCTGTTCCTGGCCGTCATCTTCCTGCTGAACTACATCTCCGTGCGCGGTTTCGGCGAAGCGGAATACTGGTTCTCTTTGATCAAAGTGGCAACCGTCATCATCTTTATCGTCGTCGGTGTGGCGATGATCGTTGGTATTTTCAAAGGCGCAGAACCTGCGGGCTGGAGTAACTGGACAACAGGCGATGCGCCGTTTGCCGGTGGACTGTCGGCGATGATTGGCGTGGCGATGATTGTCGGCTTCTCCTTCCAGGGGACCGAGCTGATTGGTATCGCCGCCGGTGAGTCAGAGAACCCGGAGAAGAATATTCCGCGCGCGGTTCGTCAGGTCTTCTGGCGTATCCTGCTGTTCTACGTGTTCGCGATCCTGATTATCAGCCTGATCATTCCGTACACCGATCCAAGCCTGCTGCGTAATGACGTTAAAGACATTAGCGTCAGCCCGTTCACGCTGGTCTTCCAGCACGCCGGTCTGCTTTCTGCCGCGGCAGTGATGAACGCCGTTATCCTGACCGCTGTGCTTTCAGCCGGTAACTCCGGGATGTACGCGTCCACCCGTATGCTCTACACGCTGGCATGCGACGGTAAAGCCCCGCGTATCTTCGCGAAGCTGTCCCGTGGCGGGGTACCGCGTAATGCGCTGTATGCCACCACGGTGATTGCCGGTCTGTGCTTCCTGACCTCTATGTTTGGCAACCAGACGGTGTACCTGTGGCTGCTTAACACGTCCGGGATGACGGGCTTTATTGCCTGGCTGGGGATTGCCATTAGCCACTACCGTTTCCGCCGTGGTTTCGTCAAACAGGGTCACGATATTAACTCGCTGCCGTATCGCTCCGGCTTCTTCCCGCTGGGTCCCATTTTCGCCTTCATTCTGTGCCTGATCATTACGCTTGGACAGAACTATGAAGCGTTCCTGGCGGACACCATTGACTGGGGCGCCGTCACGGCGACCTACATTGGTATTCCGCTGTTCCTCGTCATCTGGTTTGGTTACAAGCTGACGAAAGGAACAAAATTCGTTCGCTACAGTGAAATGGAATTCCCGGAACGATTTAAACAATAACCGCACTTCCTCTCTATTAGCCCGCTCGTTTGAGCGGGCTTTTTTATTCCCACATTCTGAAACAAAGATATATTTCTTAACAATTCAATTGATAATAATTATCGTTTGCTTTATCGTTATCAAAAATAAGCGTGCTACCGACCCACCGCAGATGTGGGCGGCAGGGAAGACGCTGTGAGCAATGATGATTTGATTGAGTTGTATTTACCTCATGGAGATATGGAATGTTTAGGTTGAATCCCTTCGTCAGGGGAGGACTTTGCGCGTCCGCAATGTCCCTGGCCCTGCCTGTTATCGCAGCGGAATCCGGCGACACAATGGTTATCACGGCCTCCGCGACCGAGCAAAACCTGAAAGACGCACCGGCAAGCATCAGCGTCATCACCCAGGAAGATTTGCAGCGCAAACCCGTTCAGAATCTGAAAGATGTGTTACGGGAGGTGCCGGGCGTGCAGCTCACGAGCGAAGGGGACAACCGTAAAGGGGTAAGTATTCGCGGACTGGACAGCAGCTACACGCTGATCCTAATTGACGGCAAGCGCGTCAATTCCCGTAACGCGGTATTCCGCCATAATGATTTCGACCTCAACTGGGTGCCGGTTGACGCCATCGAACGAATTGAAGTGGTGCGCGGACCGATGTCTTCTCTTTACGGCTCCGATGCGCTGGGCGGCGTGGTGAACATTATCACCAAAAAAATCGGCCAGAAATGGACGGGTACCCTGAGCGCAGATTCCACGGTTCAGGAACATCGCGACCGTGGAGACACCTACAACGGTCAATTCTATACCAGCGGTCCGCTGGTGGACGGTCTGCTGGGGCTGAAAGCCTACGGTAGCCTCGCAAAGCGTGAGAAAGACGGTCAGCAGAAGTCCTCTACCACGGCGAGCGGTGAAACACCGCGCATTGAAGGCTTCACCAGCCGCGATGCGAATGTGGAATTCGCCTGGACGCCGTCTGAAAATCATGACTTTACGGCGGGCTACGGTTTCGACCGTCAGGATCGTGACTCGGATTCTCTCGACAAAAACCGCCTTGAGCGTCAGAACTACTCTCTCAGCCACAACGGCCGCTGGGGCGTCGGCAACAGCGAGCTGAAGGTGTACGGCGAGAAGGTGGATAACAAAAACCCGGGCAACAGCAATCCGATCACCTCCGAGAGCAACGCGGTGGACGGGAAATACGTGCTGCCGCTGGGCGACATCAACCAGCTGATGACCTTCGGCGGCGAATGGCGTCACGATAAGCTGAAGGATCCGGTCAACCTGACGGGCGGTTCCGGCAGCAGTACGTCGACAAGCCAGTATGCCCTGTTCCTGGAGGACGAGTGGCGTATCTTTGAACCTCTGGCGCTGACCACCGGCATCCGTATGGATGACCATGATACCTACGGCGACCACTGGAGCCCGCGCGCCTATCTGGTCTACAACGCGACCGATACCGTAACGGTGAAAGGGGGCTGGGCGACCGCGTTTAAAGCGCCGTCACTGCTGCAGCTGAGCCCGGACTGGGTCACCGGCTCGTGCCGAGGTGCCTGTGAGATTGTCGGTAACCCGGATCTGAAACCAGAGACCAGCGAGAGCTTCGAGTTAGGTCTCTACTACAGCGGGGAAGAGGGCTGGTTAGAGGGCGTGCAGGCCAGCGTGACCACCTTCCAGAATAACGTCGATGACCGCATCAGCATCAGCCGTACGGCCAATGCGAAGCAGGCGCAGAGCTACCCTAACTACGTTGGCCTGAATGCTGACGGTGAACCGATATTCCGCTATTACAACGTCAACAAGGCGCGCATCCGTGGGGTGGAGACCGAGCTGAAATTCCCGCTGGCGGACGACTGGAAAGTGACGCTGAACTACACCTACAACGACGGTCGTGATATCAGCAACGGCGGCAACAAGCCGCTGTCCGATCTGCCGTTCCACACCGCCAACGGGACCGTTGACTGGAAGGCGACGCAGGACTGGTCGTTCTATGTTCAGGGCAACTACACCGGTGAGAAACGCGCGCTGACCAGCAGCGACCCAACGCCGGGTGGTTATGTTATCTGGAATACCGGCGCCGCGTGGCAGGCGACGAAAAGCGTGAAGTTGCGTGCGGGCGTGCAAAACCTGCTGGACAAAGATCTGAGCCGCGACGATTACAGCTACACGGAAGATGGCCGTCGCTACTTTGTCGGTGTGGATTATAAGTTCTGATGTAACCTTTATGCCCGGTGGCGCTTCGCTTACCGGGCCTACAAAACCCGCGAATGTAGGCCGGGTAAGGCAAAGCCGCCACCCGGCAATCGGCCGCACTTACCCGAACAAATGCTCCGCATGGAAGCGGAGATGATCCTCAATAAAGGACGCAATGAAGTAATAGCTGTGATCGTATCCCGGCTGAATGCGCAGCGTCAGCGGCCAGTCCTTCTGGCGCGCGGCTTCAGCAAACACCGCAGGCTGCAGCTGTCCGGCGAGGAACTGGTCCGCATCACCCTGATCGATAAGGGTGGGAATCGCCGCTTCCGCTTTGCTGGCCAGCATTAGCGCACAGCTGTCCCATTCCTGCCAATTCGCTTCATCTTCCCCCAGATAGTTCGCGAAGGCTTTCTGCCCCCACGGCACCTGAGTAGGGTTCACAATTGGCGCAAATGCCGACACGCTGACGTATTTTCCTGGATTTTTCAGCGCCATGATGAGCGCGCCGTGTCCGCCCATGGAGTGGCCGCTGATGGCGCAGCGGTCGCTTACCGCAAACCCGGACTGTATCAGCGCGGGCAGCTCATCGCGAAGGTAATCATACATGCGGTAGTGGCGCGCCCAGGGCTGCTCGGTCGCATTGAGATAAAACCCGGCGCCTTTGCCCAGGTCGTATCCTGCATCGTCGGCCACATCGTCGCCACGCGGGCTGGTGTCTGGCATCACCAGCGCAATGCCCAGCTCGGCGGCAATACGCTGCGCGCCCGCTTTGGTGGTGAAGTTTTCGTCGTTGCAGGTCAGGCCGGAAAGCCAGAACAGAACCGGTGGATTTTCCGTCGGGGGCAGGAAAATGCTGAACGTCATTGCACAGTTCAGGGTGGTGGAGTCGTGCCGCCAGCGCTGCTGTCGACCTTCAAAACAACGGTGCTCTTCGAGCAGTTCCATGCAGGGCTCCTTAATGAGAATGCGTATTCATAAAAACCATAATACAGCCTTTTCATTGACCTGTGAGTAACTTTCACTTTCGCCAGACGGCGAGATGCTGCATCATAAATTTACTTTTCTTTAACAATTGGAGCGGTCATGGCGCTGCGTATTGCGCTCAGTGGGTTTGTCGTGCTGGTGGTGGCGATGGGGATAGGGCGCTTTGCCTTTACGCCTCAGGTGCCGCTGATGATTGCTGCCGGACAGCTTACGCTGACCAGCGCGGGTCTGGTGGCGGCGATGAATTATCTGGGCTATCTGGTGGGCGCGTGGGATGCGATGCGTGCGCACCGCTTCGTTGAAACGCGCCTCTGGCTTGGCATCACCGGCGCGGTGGCGCTGACGCTGCTCTCCGCGGCGGCGGATAATGCCGTCGTGCACGGCCTGCTGCGTTTTGTCATCGGCTGCATGAGCGGCTGGTCTATGGTACTCATTGCCGCCTGGACCAACGAACGGCTGGGGCAGCTCGGTAAACCGGGCCTGAGCGCTGCGGTGTTTGCCGGACCGGGGGCGGGCATCGCCCTGAGCGGGCTGCTCGCCGTCTATATCCAGGCGAAATCCCTGTCGGCCGGGGCGGCATGGCAAATCTACGGCGTGCTGGCGCTGGT
>NZ_QPFW01000187.1:0-25378 GCF_008122455.1 Enterobacter sp. C6 | reverse complement strand
GTTGTCGCGAGCCTGGTGATGATGCTGTCGGGCGTGGTGATGGTGCTGGTTGCACCGCTGGTGGCGTGGGTGATGTTTTAAGCTCCCCGGCCAGAATGGCCGGGGAGAAAGGCTTAGTGCGCGCGGCCCTGCTCAACGCCAAGACCGGTTTGTGAACGAATAAACTGGGCGCGGAATTTTTCGCGCTCCAGGTTACCCTCCGGCGAATTGTCGGTGGCCGAGAAGAACCAGATGCCGATAAACGCCACGGCAATGGAGAACAGTGCCGGGTATTCATACGGGAAGATGGCGCTTGCGTGACCGAGGATCTGCACCCAGATCGTCGGGCCCAGAATCATCAGGATCACCGCCGTCAGCAGCCCCAGCCAGCCGCCAATCATTGCGCCACGGGTGGTCAGTTTCGACCAGTACATGGAGAGCAGGATGATCGGGAAGTTACAGCTTGCCGCAATGGAGAAGGCCAGCCCCACCATAAAGGCGATGTTTTGCTTCTCGAACAGAATACCTAACAGAATCGCCACCACGCCCAGCACCAGCACGGTGATTTTGGAGACCTTCAGCTCATCGCGCTCGCTCGCGCCTTTGCGGAAGACGTTGGCGTAGAGGTCATGCGAGACCGCCGACGCGCCGGCCAGCGTCAGACCCGCAACCACCGCAAGAATGGTGGCGAAAGCCACGGCAGAGATAAAGCCGAGGAACAGGTTACCGCCCACCGCGTCTGCCAGGTGCACCGCCGCCATGTTGTTACCGCCAATCAGCGCGCCTGCGGCATCTTTAAATGCCGGGTTCGCCCCCACCAGCATGATCGCGCCAAAGCCGATGATAAAGGTCAGAATATAGAAGTAACCCATGAAGCCGGTGGCGTAGAAGACGCTCTTGCGCGCTTCACGCGCGTCGCTCACGGTGAAGAAGCGCATCAGAATATGCGGCAGACCCGCGGTACCGAACATCAGTCCGAGACCCAGTGAAAGCGCCGATATCGGGTCTTTCACCAGCCCGCCCGGGCTCATGATTGCTTCCCCTTTCGGGTGGACCGCCATGGCTTCGGTAAACAGGTTATTGAAGCTGAACCCGACGTGCTTCATCACCATAAAGGCCATAAAGCTGGCGCCGAACAGCAGCAGCACGGCTTTGATGATCTGCACCCAGGTCGTCGCCAGCATGCCGCCGAACAGCACGTACATCACCATCAGTACGCCAACCAGCACCACCGCGATATGGTAGTTCAGGCCGAACAGCAGTTGGATCAATTTACCCGCGCCCACCATCTGCGCAATCAGGTACAGCGCCACTACCACCAGCGAGCCGCAGGCGGAGAGGGTGCGAATCGGCCCCTGCTTCAGGCGATACGAGGCCACGTCAGCGAAGGTATAGCGGCCCAGGTTGCGCAGGCGCTCGGCAATCAGGAACAGGATGATCGGCCAGCCGACGAGGAAGCCGAGAGAGTAGATTAGACCGTCATAGCCGGAGGTGTAGACCAGCGCAGAGATGCCAAGGAAGGAGGCGGCGGACATAAAATCACCCGCAATTGCCAGCCCGTTCTGGAAGCCGGTAATGTTGCCGCCTGCGGTGTAGTAATCGTTACGGGAGCGCACGCGTTTCGACGCCCAGTAAGTGATATACAGCGTCAGCACAACGAAAATCAGGAACATCACAATCGCCTGCCAGTTGGTCGGCTGGCGCTGTACCTCGCCGGTAATGGCATCCGCCGCGTGGGCGGCAAAGGGAAGTGTGGCGGCGAGCGCCGTCAGAACTCGCTTCATGATGCTTTTACCTCTTGCAGTACCGCTTTATTTAGACGATCGAATTCACCGTTCGCGCGCCAGACGTAGACGCCGGTCAGCAAGAATGAAATCACAATCACGCCAATGCCAATCGGAATGCCGCGCGTCACGCTGGTCCCCTCGTGCAACGGGGTGCCCAGCCAGTGTGGGGCAAAGGCGATCAGCAAAATAAAGCCGACATAGATAATCAGCATGATGATGGAAAGGATGAAGGCAAACCGTTGCCGCTTATCGACGAGCTCCCTGTAGTGCGCACTATTCTCTATCTGCTGACAAATATCGTTATTCATCACAGAGTTCTCCAGAGGTAAGGTTGGTTTGTTTTATCCCCTCTCCCCTATGGGGAGAGGGTGAGGGTAGGAAGGTGCGGTCTGATGCCCTCACCCCGGCCCTCTACCACGGGGAGAGGGAGAAAACACTAGGAAGGCATTGCGATGGCCTGCTTCTCTTCGAGCAGTTTTTCCACCACGCCAGGATCCGCGAGCGTTGAGGTATCACCGAGGTTGCTGGTGTCCCCTGCCGCGATTTTGCGCAAGATACGACGCATAATTTTGCCGGAGCGGGTTTTCGGCAGCGAGTCGGTCCAGTGCAGCACGTCCGGCGTTGCCAGCGGGCCAATCTCTTTACGCACCCAGTTGCGCACCTCAGCGTAGAGCTCTGGCGATGGCTCTTCCCCGTGGTTCAGGGTGACATAGGCGTAAATCGCCTGGCCTTTGATGTTGTGCGGAATACCGACAACGGCGGCTTCGGCAATCTTCGGATGCGACACCAGCGCCGATTCAATCTCCGCAGTGCCCAGACGGTGGCCGGAGACGTTAAGCACGTCGTCCACGCGCCCGGTTATCCAGTAATAGCCATCTTCGTCACGACGCGCGCCGTCGCCGCTGAAGTACATGTTTTTAAAGGTCGAGAAGTAAGTCTGCTCGAAGCGATCGTGATCGCCGAACAGGGTACGCGCCTGACCCGGCCAGGAGTCTGCGATCACCAGGTTGCCTTCGGTGGCGCCTTCCAGCGGGTTGCCTTCATTATCCACCAGCGCAGGCTGCACGCCGAAGAACGGACGGGTTGCCGAGCCTGCTTTCAGCTGCGTGGCGCCCGGCATCGGGGTGATCATAAAACCGCCGGTTTCGGTCTGCCACCAGGTGTCCATCACCGGGCATTTCTCGTTGCCGATTTTCTTCCAGTACCACTCCCAGGCTTCCGGGTTAATGGGCTCGCCCACGGAACCGAGGATGCGCAATGAAGAGCGGTCGGTACCTTCGATGGCTTTGTCGCCTTCCGCCATTAATGCGCGGATCGCCGTTGGCGCGGTGTAGAGAATATTGACCTGGTGCTTATCGACCACCTGACACATCCGCGCCGGGGTCGGCCAGTTGGGTACGCCCTCAAACATCAGCGTTGTTGCGCCACAGGCCAGCGGGCCGTACAGCAGGTAGCTGTGTCCGGTGACCCAGCCCACGTCGGCGGTACACCAGTAGATGTCGCCCGGATGGTAGTCGAAGACGTATTTGAAGGTGGTGGCCGCATAGACCAGATAGCCGCCGGTGGTGTGCAGTACGCCTTTTGGCTTACCGGTGGAGCCGGAGGTATAAAGAATGAACAGCGGATCTTCTGCGTTCATCTCTTCCGGCTGATGCTGGTCGCTCGCTTTTTCAATCAGGTCGCTCCACCACAGGTCGCGACCTTCGTTCCAGTCGATCTTACCGCCGGTACGCTTAAGGACGATGACGTTGCTGACCGTTTTGACGTTCGGGTTTTTCAACGCTTCGTCGACGTTTTTCTTCAGAGGGATACCGCGTCCGGCGCGCACGCCTTCATCGGCGGTGATCACCAGTTTTGAACTTGAATCGACAATACGACCCGCAACCGCCTCTGGCGAGAACCCGCCAAAAATCACTGAGTGAATCGCACCGATACGCGCGCAGGCCAGCATGGCCACCGCCGCTTCCGGCACCATCGGCATATAGATAGCGACCACGTCGCCTTTTTTAATGCCTTTTTCCAGCAGGACGTTGGCGAAGCGGCACACGTCACGGTGCAGCTCTTTATAGGTAATATGTTTGCTCTGCGAGGCATCATCGCCTTCCCAGATAATCGCCGTCTCATTCCCGCGCTCGGCAAGGTGACGATCAAGGCAGTTCGCCGCCAGGTTCAGGGTGCCATCTTCATACCATTTAATGGAGACATTGCCGGGCGCAAAGGAGGTGTTCTTCACCTTCTGATAAGGTTTGATCCAGTCAAGGATATGGCCCTGCTCACCCCAGAAGGTGTCCGGGGCGGTAATAGATTGCTGATATTTCTCGTGGTACTGCTCCGGGGTGATCAGGCAACGGTCCGCAATGTTTGCGGGAATGTCATGTTTGTGGATTTGGCTCATGGCTTTTTTTCTCCTTGTAAGATGTTAATAATATGTCGCAAAAACGTTAATTGTAGGGGCTTTACAAGCTTTGTTTAGTATTTGGGCTACAGATCACGCATTGTTTGAAGAGTATGAAAAATGAGCGAATGAAACTTTGAAGGAAAATAATTTATGCTGACGATTATTCACATTTATGTTTAAAAAAGCGTTTTTATAACAAAAGGTTATTTATAAGAAGTAGAACAAACTCCCGTCATCGTCGCTTTTGTGAGTGAAACGCGTCGTTCTTTAAGGCTTGCGCAACAGGTCGCGCAAATGATACTCATACGCCGCGTTAAAAAATCCCATAAACCAACGCAACACAATTCATACCCTTTCAGTATGTCTCCATATTCATGCAGTTTGCGTGAATAAGGCGCTCATTGAGGAAGTCAGTTTCTATGAAAAACGTTAAAGTCAGCCTTGCCTGGCAGATCTTAATCGCCCTTGTGCTGGGCATCTTGCTGGGCAGTTACCTTCACTATCACAGCGACAGCCGCGAATGGCTGATTGCGAACCTGCTCTCTCCGGCAGGGGATATCTTTATTCATCTGATCAAGATGATTGTGGTACCGATTGTGATCTCGACGCTGGTGGTCGGTATTGCGGGCGTCGGCGATGCGAAGCAGTTAGGTCGTATTGGTGCGAAAACCATTATCTATTTCGAAGTGATCACTACGGTGGCGATCATTCTCGGTATCACCCTGGCGAACGTGTTCCAGCCGGGTTCCGGGATTGATATGTCGCAGTTGGCTACGGTGGATATTTCGAAATACCAAAGTACGACCGCCGACGTGCAGAGCCACGCGCACGGCCTGATGGGCACTATCCTGTCGCTGGTACCGACCAACATCGTGGCGTCGATGGCGAAGGGCGAGATGCTGCCGATTATCTTCTTCTCGGTGCTGTTTGGTCTGGGGCTCTCTTCTCTGCCGGCGACGCACCGCGAGCCGCTGGTCACCGTGTTCCGCTCTATCTCCGAAACCATGTTTAAAGTGACCCACATGGTGATGCGCTACGCGCCGGTAGGGGTGTTCGCGCTTATTGCCGTCACCGTGGCGAACTTCGGTTTTGCCTCCCTGTGGCCGCTGGCGAAGCTGGTGATCCTGGTGCACTTCGCCATCCTGTTCTTCGCGCTGGTGGTGCTGGGGATCGTGGCACGTCTGTGCGGGCTGAGCATCTGGATCCTGATTCGTATCCTGAAAGATGAGCTGATTCTGGCCTACTCCACGGCAAGCTCTGAGAGCGTGCTGCCGCGTATTATTGAGAAGATGGAAGCCTACGGCGCGCCAGCGTCGATCACCAGCTTCGTGGTGCCGACCGGTTACTCCTTTAACCTGGACGGCTCAACGCTGTACCAGAGTATCGCCGCTATCTTTATTGCGCAGCTGTACGGCATTGACCTGTCGCTGTGGCAGGAGATCGTCCTGGTGCTGACCCTGATGGTGACGTCCAAAGGTATCGCAGGCGTTCCGGGCGTTTCGTTCGTGGTGCTGCTGGCAACGCTTGGCAGCGTTGGTATTCCGCTCGAAGGTCTGGCATTTATTGCGGGCGTGGACCGTATCCTCGACATGGCGCGTACGGCGCTGAACGTGGTGGGCAATGCCCTGGCGGTGCTGGTTATCGCCAAGTGGGAGCACAAATTCGACCGCAAAAAAGCGCTGGCATATGAACGCGAGGTGCTGGGTCGTTTTGATAAGACGGCTGACCAGTAACATCCTAAGCCCGGTGGCGCTGCGCTTACCGGGCCTACGGGTTTTGTAGGCCGGGTAAGGCGAAGCCGCCACCCGGCACTTTACTCCCCGCTCAACGCATCAAACTCTTCGCATCCCGTATCAAACCCTTCAGTGCAGCTCAGATTCAACCAGTACAGTGCTTTCTGTTTATTGGGCGTGATAAAGCCTTTCTCACCCTGCCTGAACAACATCCCCGCCCAGTACTCGGCGTAGCCCGTACGCGAAAGGGCTGAACTCCGCTTGAACCACGAGGCGGCCTGCACGTCATCCCGCGCCACCTCTACGCCGTTGGCATAAATCAGCCCCAGCAGCAGTTGCGCATCGACCGCAGAGTCGCTGTCGATATCTTCGGTTGCCGTTTGCAGCAGTCTGATGGCCTGGGGGTAGTCAGTTTTCCCCGCCTGAGTATTCACCAGAATGCGCGCCAGCATGATCGCGCCGCGTTTGCTGCCAGCAATGTTTGCCTGTTGCGCCAGGGCTTTGGCCTGTGCGTAATCGCCCTGCGTAAAAAGGATTTGCGACAACAGCGCCATGGCGTCAACATCGCCGCCTTTTGCGGCTTTCTCGGCCCACAGCGCGGCCTGCTTGCTGTCGCCGGAGCTGAAGTACGTATCAGCAAGATAATACTGGGCACGCGCATCGCCGGCTTCCGCCTGCTTCTGATACTGGCTGCCTATCTCATCCGCGCGGGCGAAGGACGTTAAAAACACTAACAACAGAAAAATGGCTTTCATGGATTCTTATCATCTGGGTACACGCCGCGCAGTATAATCGCGGGCGCAAAAGAAAAAAATGGGTGCATTAAGACCTCAGCATCCTACAAGCCGGGCGGAACCATTGTTCCGCCCGTAGAGGTTAGCCTGGGTTGCAGGCTAATTTTGCCGCCACCTCCTGATGCTCACTCTTTATTGAAAACTCGCAGAGCCTACCGCGAGTAATAAAGGTAAAGATCACTATCGTCAGGCAAATAATAAAGACGATGCCTAACGCAGTTTTTAATGGCGTCATGCCTTTTACTCCTTGTCAAAAAAAGAATAAGAGGCTACTCTCAACCTGTTGGGAGTTGAGGGAGTAGCCTCGGGTAAATGAAAATTTCCCGGGGCTTTCTACTTTCTGTCCCTCAACAATGCTCAAGACAGAAAGTCTTAAGCACCCGCCGCACATCTTATCCCTCTGAATTAAAATGCAAAGATGTAATTCCTTTTCGTGAAAATTACATTATTTCTGCGAGCCGCTTTCCAGAATAATAATTGATATTATTGATAAGCCAACCGGAAATAAAAAGGGAGTGAATATTTCACTCCCTTTATTCATCGATGAATTAACGGCTTCAACCCATTGCGCTTTCGCGCAGTCGGGCTTTCAGCTTGTTATATTCGTCGATCACATACTGTTCCGCGGCGTGCTGATCTGCAATCGGCTCAACGTTGACGGCGCAGTATTTATACTCCGGCGTTTTGGTTATCGGGCTTAAGTTCTCCGTTACCAGCTCGTTACAGGCACCAATCCACCACTGATAGGTCATATAGACCGCCCCTTTGTTTGGACGGTCGCTGACCTGCGCTCGGGTGATGATCCGCCCTTTGCGCGAGTTCACCCACACCAGCGCCTCGTCCTCAATACCAAGGCGTTCTGCATCGGCGGTGTTGATTTGCGCATAGCCGGGTTCGTCCGCCAGCGCGGCCAGCGCGGCGCAGTTGCCGGTCATCGAACGACAGGAGTAGTGCCCCACCTCACGTACGGTGGAGAGCACCATCGGATACTCATCGGTGAGTTTATCAATGGGCGCGACCCAGTCGCAGGTGAAGAATTGCGCCAGCCCGTTCGGGGTGTCGAACTTCTCTTTAAAGAGGTACGACGTCCCCTGGTCGGTTTCGGACTCATCGCGGCACGGCCACTGGATATACCCCAGCTCACCCATTTTTTCATAGGTTGCCCCGTAGAAGTCCGGACACAGACTGCGCAACTCGTCCCAAATCTCCTGAGTGTTGTTGTAGTGCATCGGGTAGCCCATGCGGGTGGCGATTTCGCTGATGATCTGCCAGTCGGTTTTCAGGTCCCACTTCGGCTCGACCGCCTTAAAGAAGCGCTGGAAGCCGCGGTCGGCCGCCGTGTAGACGCCTTCATGCTCGCCCCAGGAGGTCGACGGTAAAATGACATCCGCCGCCGCCGCGGTTTTGGTCATGAAGATATCCTGGACAATCACCAGCTCCAGATCCTCAAACCCTTTACGCACCGCCGAGAGCTCGGCGTCGGTCTGAAGCGGATCTTCACCCATGATGTAGGCCGCACGCACTTCGCCATGCGCCGCGCGGTGCGGCAGCTCGCTGATGCGGTACCCGGTGTGTTCCGGCAGGCTTTCCACGCCCCAGGCCTTCGCGAATTTGGCGCGGTTCTCCGGAAATTTCACGTACTGGTAGCCAGGATAAGTATCCGGCAGCGCGCCCATATCGCAGGCGCCCTGCACGTTATTCTGACCGCGCACCGGGTTCACACCAACGTGGGCTTTACCCAGATTACCGGTCAGCATCGCGAGGCTGGTCAGAGAGCGCACGGTCTCCACACCCTGGTAGAACTGGGTCACGCCCATACCCCAGAGGATGGCGGCGGTTTTCGCCCCGGCATACATCCGTGCCGCCTGGCGGATCGCATGCGCGCTGACGCCGGTGATCGCTTCAACCGACTCCGGCGTATAGCCTTCGACTATTTTCTTGTACTCTTCAAAGCCTTCCGTACGGGTCGCGACAAATGCCTGGTCGTACAGGTTCTCCTCAATGATGACGTGCCCCATTGCGTTCAGCAGCGCGATGTTCGAGCCGTTTTTCAACGCGATGTGCATATCCGCAATGCGCGCGGTTTCAATTTTGCGCGGATCGCAGACGATGATTTTCGCCCCATTTTGTTTAGCGCGAATAACGTGGTTCGCGACGATAGGGTGAGAATCCGCCGGGTTATAACCAAAGATGAAGACGAGATCGGTATTATCTATCTCGTTGATGGCATTGCTCATTGCGCCGTTACCGACCGACTGGTGCAGACCTGCAACCGATGGGCCGTGTCAGACGCGAGCGCAGCAGTCGACGTTATTGGTTCCAATAACGGCGCGCGCGAATTTTTGCATCACATAGTTGGTTTCATTTCCCGTCCCGCGGGAAGAGCCGGTGGTCTGAATCGCATCCGGGCCATATTTGGCCTTGATGGCGCTCAGGCGCGTGGTGACGTAATCCAGCGCCTCGTTCCAGGAGACGGCTTCCAGCTTGCCGCCGCGCTCGCGGCGGATCATAGGGTTTTTCAGGCGCGGGGTGAGGATTTGGGTATCGTTTATAAAATCCCAGCCGTAGTAACCTTTCAGGCATAGCGTGCCCTGGTTGGTTTTCCCCTGTGCGGCCTCTGCCCGGACGATTTTGCCGTTATCGACCACCAGGTGGATCTTGCAACCTGAGGCACAATAAGGGCAAACCGTGACGACTTTTTTCATCAGTCAGCTCCAGTTAATCGAATCATTCGCACCCACTATGCAGCTTCTATGCCATGTTTTTCGTATGGGTATACCCTGACTTTACGGCCCCTTCGCGGTGAAAACCCTGACAAAAAACAGCCAATCGTCAAAATTGACGTGTCGACAAGGCAGCGGATGTGACATGGGTTGAATTTCCGTCACTGAAAAAACCATTTGACTGGAGCCGACGGCAGAATGGTTCAGACTTAACATAATCCCCTGACGGAAGCATACGATGAAACCGGCGATTCTGGTGGTTGATGACGATACGGCAGTCTGCGAACTGCTTCAGGACGTGCTGAGCGAGCACGTCTTCAGCGTGCTTGTCTGCCATAACGGCCAGGATGCACTGCGGCAGGTGCAGCAGGAGCCGAATATCGCGCTTGTGCTGCTGGACATGATGCTGCCGGATATCAACGGCCTGCAGGTTCTGCTGCAGCTGCAAAAGCAGCGACCGGCGCTACCGGTTGTGATGTTAACCGGGCTGGGGAGTGAGTCAGACGTGGTGGTGGGGCTGGAGATGGGGGCCGATGATTATATTGGCAAACCGTTCAACCCGCGCGTAGTGGTCGCCCGCGTGAAAGCGGTATTGCGCCGTACCGGCGTGCTTGCTGCGGAATCCCCCGCAGCGCCCGTCGCGGGCATTGCGTTTAACGGATGGACGCTCGATACCACCCGCTGTGAGCTGAGCGATCCGCAGCGTAATCCCGTCCCGTTAACCCAGGGCGAGTACGGCCTGCTGCTGGCGCTCACGCAAAATGCCCGTCGGGTGCTGAGCCGTGACCGGTTGCTTGAGCTGACCCACAGCGAAAGCGCCGACGTGTTCGACCGCACGATTGACGTGTTGATCATGCGCCTGCGACGGAAAATAGAGGCTAACCCGCATCAGCCTGCACTCATTAAAACCATCCGTGGGTTGGGTTACGTGTTTGCCACCGATGTTTCCCATAGCGAGAAAGCGGCCTAAGTTTTCTCTTTGATAAACAGCTGCAGCTCGGCCAGCGTTTTCGCACCGTCAATCGCGTTGGCGGCCAGCAGGCTTGCCCGCGCGCAGGCGTGCGCCAGATAAATGCTCTCCGTGAGCGGCAGCGATTCATGGCAACCGTATAAAAATCCGGCGCAAAACGCATCGCCCGCGCCGACGCTGCCGATAATCTCTTTCTGCTCCAGTAACCATGATGGGATCCAGCGACCTTGCTCACCCGGCGCTTCACCCCATGCGCCTTCGGGGCAGTGGATAACCACCCGCTGGCGAACGCCTGCCGCCAGCAGCTGTGCGGCGGCTTCAGAAATATGGGCTATATTCAGCGCATCGCTGCCGTCTCGCATCTCCAGCCCGCTAAACTCCCCGGCTTCCAGCTCGTTAATCACCAGATAATCCAGATGGCGCAGGGCAGGGAGCACCAGCGGCTGGTAGCGCGGGTCGCCCTTGCGGGACACCAGATCGAGCGACGTTTCATACCCCTGGTCGCGCATTTGCGCCAGCAGCCGCGCGCTGCGGGTGCCAAATTCGTCATCGGGCATATCCAGGCTGTCGAGCAGCAGCAGGTAGCCGAGATGGAAGATCTTCATCGATCCGTCTAAGCGATCGAAGGCGGGAAGATCCAGCAGGCGGTTGGCGCCCGGCGAGTGGAAAAAGGTGCGCTGTCCGCTGGGATCGGTCATCACCTGCGACATGGAGGTCGGCGCAAAGGTGGTGCGCTGTACGCGCTGGCGGTTGACGTGGTACTGGTCGAGCATCGCCAGAATGTAGTCCCCGTCGCTGTCTTCCCCGATCAGCCCCACCGCCTGCAGCGGCAGGCCAACGTGCATTTTCGCCAGCGTCAGCAGGACGTTGAGCGGTGCGCCGCCGGTTGAGCGTTCGCTGTGGGTGATTTCCGCCAGCCAGCCGCGCTCTGGCCACTGCACGATCTGGTGGACGTGGTCCACCAGCATATTGCCTGCGGCGATGATGCCCTTACGTTCCATTATGCCTGCCCCGCGCTGCCGAAGATGCGCATCTGTTCGGCGACCGTATCGGTTATCGCCTCTTCTATCCCCAGCAGCAGCTCGGCAAATTCATCATACAGCGGCTGGCGCTTCGCCATGCGCTGCTCAACGGCGGCGAGCGCGGCCTGCGACATGCCGGTATAGAAATTGATTTTATGAATGCCCAGCTCAATCGCGCGACGGAAGTCGGGATCGCTAATCCCGGAGCCGCCGTGTAAAACCAGCGGCAGCCCCGTCTGCTGACGGATGGCGTCCAGGCGTGGGAAATCGAGTTTCGGCTCGCCCTTGTATTTGCCGTGCGCGTTGCCGATAGCCACCGCCAGCGCGTCAATGCCGGTTGAATCGACAAATTCGCGCGCCAGCTGCGGGTCGGTAAAGCACGCTTCATCCGCATGTCCGTAAAGCGCGCCGCCTTCATCACCCCCAACCGCGCCCAGCTCCGCCTCCACCGAGACGCCCACCGCATGGCACATCTTCACCACTTCCCGCGTCTGGCGGATGTTTTCCTCATAGCTCAGCGTAGAGCCGTCGAACATCACCGAGCTGAACCCTAAGCGCAGGGCGCGCACCACGGCGTCAAAATGCAGGCCGTGATCGAGGTTGAGCACCACGGGAATGTCGTGACGGGCGGCTTCGAACTTCACCGCTTCGACAAGCGAATCCAGCGACACGTACTTAAAGTGCACTTCGGCGATATTGATGATAAACGGCGAGCGCTCCTGCTTTGCGGCGGCGAACAGCGCGCGCAGGAAGTGGGAGTCGAGCACGTTAAACGCGCCCAGCGCGTAGCGGTGTTGTCTGGCGTGCGCAAGACCGTCGGCAAGAGAAATCAATGGCATCATTCACCCCTTATATCCGAAACAGGTTGTACTCGTTGCACAGCACCAGCAGCGCCGGTTCGTCTTCTTCGATGTTGTTATAGCGGGCAACGGGTTGCAAAAAGTGGTTGTCGTGCTCGTCGTCGTTTACTGAGGACACTTCCCCGACCAGCACGTCGCCGAAGCCGCGTTCGCCCCAGAAGCTGTGATAAAGACCGGGCGTCAGGCAGATGCTTTCCCCTGGCGTGAGGCGCAGCTGGCTGCCGGGGGCGTGGGTCTGACGGCAGCCGTCGACGGTGACCGTCACGTCGGTGTTTTCCGTCTCTTCATGTGCACCGGCATTCCACAATTCTACAATCAGGTTCCCGCCACCCCGGTTGATGATGTCTTCTCGCTTACGCCAGTGAAAATGCATCGGCGTCACCTGGCCGTCGCGCACGTGCATGATTTTTTCGGCATAGCCTTTTTCATACGGCACCCCGTTGGGCGAGCCGTTGCGCAGGGTGAACAGCGTCAGGCCCTGTGCGGCAAAGTTATTGCCGCCGAACGCCGTCACGTCCCAGCCGAGCTTGAGGTCGAACACTTCCCGCCACGCGGCCTGGTCAAGCTGCTGCCATTTTGTTGGCGGAAAGCTGGCAAACGGCGGGAGATGAACGTCGTGCATGGAAAAGAACTGCCGCGTGTGGCCGAGAATTTCATTGATGTCGGAGCGTTTCATGGGGACTCCTTGAAAACAGTTCCCTCTCCCTGCGGGAGAGGGAAAAAGGATCATTTAACCGTCCACCCCTTATACGTGCCGACGTTCTTTTTATCGATCATCGTCACCGGGATCAGCACGGGCGCTTTCGGCGCAGGTTTGCCCTGGAGAATGTCATAGCCGATCTCCACCGCTTTTGCCGCCATCACCTGCGGATCTTGCGCCGGGGTTGCCACAAACAGCGAGTTTTCACGCTTCAGCGCTTCCTCACCGTCCGGTGAACCATCCACGCCGACGATAAAGAACTCATTGCGCTGCGCCTGCTTCGCGGCCAAATCGGCGCCGATCGCCGTCGGATCGTTAATCGCAAACACGCCGTCGATCTTCGGATTGGCCGCCAGCAGGGAGGTCATGACTTCCAGACCGCCTTCACGACTGCCTTTGGCGTTCTGGTTATCCGAGAGCACCTTGATATCCGGGTGTTTTTTGAACTCCGTCTGACAACCTTCCACGCGGTTTTGCACCGCAGAGACCGGTGGTCCGTTGATGATCACCACGTTGCCTTTGCCTTTCAGGCGGTCGGTAATGTACTTACAGGCCATTTCGCCCGCCTGGGTGTTATCGGAGGTGATGGTGGCATCAGCCCCTTCCGCCGCCACGTCAACCGCCACGACCACGATCCCGGCGTCCTTCGCACGCTTCACCGCCGGGCCGATCCCTTTGGAATCCGCGGCGTTGAGGATGATCATGTCTACCTTCGCGGCAATAAAGTTGTCGATCTGCGCCACCTGCTGGCCCAGATCGTACCCGCTGGAAACCAGCGTCACCTTGACGTTATCCCCCGCCAGCTTGCGCGCTTCCAGCTCGGCACCTTTGGTGATCTGCACGAAGAACGGGTTGGCCAGATCGCCCACCGTCACGCCGATGGACTTCAGATCTTTTGCCTGCGCAAACGGCGTTGCGGCAAGCAGCGCGCCAGCACAGAGCGCGGTCACTAACGGTTTCAAACGCATATGGTTTTCCTCGAAGCTGTAGGGTGTTGTTGTTATGCACTTTGATGGTGTCGGGTACGGTATTTGTCGATCAGCACCGCTATGATGATCACCGCCCCTTTGATCACCAGCTGCCAGAAGTAGGAGACGCCCATCAGCGTCATGCCGTTGTTGAGGGTGGCGATGATCAGGGCGCCGACCAGCGTGCCGGTGATCGTGCCGATCCCGCCGACGAAGCTGGTGCCGCCAAGGATCACCGCCGCAATCGCATCCAGCTCGTAACCCGTGCCGAGGTTGCCGTTAGCGCTGTACAGGCGTGAGGCGCTCATGACGCCGCCGAGGCCGGAGAGCAGGCCGCTCATGCCGTAGACAAACAGCAGCACCAGCCAGACCTTAATGCCCGTTAAGCGCGCCGCCTGCATGTTGCCGCCCACGGCGTAGATATGAACGCCGAGCGTGGTGCGGCGCAGGATGAACCAGCAGATAGCGATGACCGCGAGGGCGATCACCACCAGCCACGGAATCGGGCCGAGATAGTTATTGCCGATCCACTCAAAGTTGATGTTGGAGTTAATGACCGTCGTGCCGTCGGCCAGCAGATACGCCGCACCGCGCAGTGCCGTATAGGTGCCGAGCGTCACGATGAAGGGCGGCAGTCCGGCGAAGGCCACCAGCGCGCCGTTGAACAGGCCCAGCACCATGCCGAGCATCAGCGCGGCCGGAATGGAGAGCATGGCAAATTCAGGGATAAGTGAGACCACCATCGCCGCTACCGCCGTAGTGCCCAAAATCGAGCCCACGGAGAGGTCAATCCCGCCGGTTAAAATGATGAAGGTCATTCCCGCCGCCAGCACGATGTTGATCGACGCCTGACGGGTAATGTTGAGCAGGTTGCTCTCGGTAAAGAAGTTCGGGGCAATAAAGCCAAATACCGCCACAATCAGGATCAGAATCGGCAAAATACCGACCGTTTGCATCAGATCGCTCATCAGCATTTTTTTTGCGGAGGCGGATTTCGCCACCTGCTGCGGACTGGTTGAATGTGTCATGGTTACACCGCCTGATGATGAGTGTCGTTCACGCCGGTTGCCAGCGTCATGATGTTTTCCTGAGAGATGTCGCGTCCGTGGAGCTCGCCCGCAATGCTGCCTTCACGCATCACGTACACCCTGTCGCTCATCCCCACCACTTCCGGCAGCTCACTGGAGATCATCAAAATCGCCACCCCTTTGCGCGCCATCTGGTTCATGATGCGGTAGATCTCGCTTTTCGCGCCGACGTCCACGCCGCGGGTGGGTTCGTCCAGAATCAGAATGCGCGGACCGATGGCCACCCAGCGGGAGATCAGCAGCTTTTGCTGGTTGCCGCCCGAGAGCCCGCCCGCGCGCACCTGCGAATGCGGCACGCGGATGTTGAGCAGGGCAATGGCATCATCGGAAATCGACTGGGCTTTTTTACGGTTTAGCATGCCGAAGGTGGCGTCGCGTTCCAGCGTCGCCATGGTGATGTTCTCCTGCGCCGCCAGCTCCAGAAACAACCCCTGCTCCTTGCGGTTTTCGGTGAGAAAACCGATGCCGTTTTCGATGGCCGCACGCGGGGAGTGGATCACCACCGGCTCGCCGTCGACCTCAATCATGCCGCCCGTGGCTTTGCGCACGCCGAAGATAAGCTGCGCCAGCTCGGACCGTCCGGCCCCGACCAACCCCGCCAGCCCGACGATTTCGCCGGAACGCACCTGCAGGCTGCAGGGCTGTACTTTTTTACCGTCGGTGAGGTGATGCACGTTGAGGCGCGGGCTGCCGAGGGGAATGTCACGCTCCTTGTTGAACAGGTCGCTTAACGGTCGTCCCACCATCATGCGCACCAGCTCGGAAGCGTTGAGCTTGTCGCGCGTCAGGCTGCCGACGTACTGCCCGTCACGCAGAACGCTGACGCGGTCTGAGAGTTCATACACTTCCGCCATGCGGTGGCTGATGTAGATGATCGCCATCCCTTCATCGCGCAGGCGCAAAATCAGTTCGAACAGACGATGCGTTTCCCGCGAGGAGAGGGCGGCGGTGGGTTCATCCATCACCAGAATGCGGCTGTTGCGGTGCAGCGCGCGGGCAATTTCCACCTGCTGCTGCTCGGCGATGGTCAGCTTCATCACCAGATCGGTGGCGCTGAACTGCGCCCCGAGGCGGTCAATCACCGCCTGCGCCTGGGCAGCCATCTCTTTGCGTTGCACCATCCCGCCGCGCGACAGCTCGCTGCCGAGGAAGATGTTTTCGGCAACGGTCAGATTGGGCGCGAGCTGCATCTCCTGATAAATCAGGGTGATGCCTGCGGCCAGCGCATCTTTCGGCCCTTTAATGTGAAACGGCTGGCCGTCGATCAGGATCTCGCCGCTGGTGGCGGTATAGGCTCCGGCGAGGATTTTCATCAGCGTACTTTTTCCCGCGCCGTTTTCCCCCATCAGCGCGTGGATCTCACCGGGGAAAACCGTCAAATCCACACCCTTGAGCGCGTGGAAACTGCCAAACGTTTTGGCAATGCTGCGCATCTCTAATACCGGGGTTCTGCTCATGGCGGATCTCCTGTGAATGCCGATTTCTGCACTTCATCACAGGTGCGTAAATGCAAAATGTCAGAAGCTGTTCATATTTGTCATAGTTATGAATAGCTAATGTGGATCACAGTTACGGAGTCAACATGTCTTCACGCCCCCCGTTTTTCGCCAGCGCCCGCGGTCGCCTGCTGATATTTAATCTGCTGGTGGTCGCCGTGACGCTGATGGTGAGCGGCGTGGCGGTGCTTGGCTTTCGTCACGCCAGTCAAATCCAGGAGCAGGTTCAGCAGCAAACGCTGGATGACATGACCGGCAGCATGAACCTGGCCCGTGATACCGCCAACGTGGCGACGGCGGCGGTGCGGCTCTCGCAGGTCGTCGGGGCGCTGGAGTACAAAGGCGAAGCCGAGCGCCTGAAGCAGACGCAAATGGCGCTGCGCCGCTCGCTGGAACAGCTTGCCGATGCGCCGCTGGCGCAGCAGGAGCCGGCGCTGGTGGCGCGCATTATTCAGCGAAGCAATGAATTACAGCAGAGCGTGACGGAGATGCTTGAGCGCGGGCAGCGACGCCATCTGGAGCGTAACGCGCTGCTGAGTTCGCTATATCAAAGCCAGAGCTACCTGCGTCATCTGCAGGACATCAACCGCCGCTATGGCAGCAATGTTCCGGATGCGCAGCAGCTGATGGAGATGGATCGGCTGATCGCTGCTGCCATCGACACCCCTTCGCCGCGCGCGACCGTTCATCAACTGGACGCAGTGGCCGCAACGTTGCCCCGAAATGCCGTACAGCCGGTCGTGAAGGAGGTTCTGCCTGATTTTAATGCCGAGCTAGGCAAACTCGCCCCGCTATCGAAGCAGCTGGAAGAGAGCGATCTGGCGATAAGCTGGTATATGTTCCACATCAAGGCGCTGGTGGCGATCCTCAACAGCGACATCAATCAGTACGTCGGGCAGGTGGCGCAGGCCTCCCGGCTTCGTACTGACCAGAGTCATCACGAGCTGCAATCCATCAGCGTGTTTATCAGCATCTTCGCCATCCTGGCGCTGATCATCACCGGGTGCGCCTGCTGGTATATCTACCGCAATCTGGCCTCTAACCTGACGGCCATTTCCCGGGCGATGTCGCGCCTTGCTCACGGCGAACAGGATGTTTCCGTTCCCGCCCTCCAGCGGCGCGATGAGCTGGGTGAACTGGCGCGCGCGTTTAACGTTTTTGCCCGCAATACCGCCTCGCTTGAGCACACCACGCGTCTGCTGAAAGAAAAAACCACGCAGATGGAGATCGACCGCGTCGAGCGTCAGGGGCTGGAAGAGGCGCTGCTGCACAGCCAGAAGATGAAGGCGGTCGGACAGCTGACCGGCGGGCTGGCGCATGATTTTAACAACCTGCTGGCGGTGATCATCGGCAGCCTTGAGCTCACCGACCCCGAATCAAAAGATGCGCCGCGCATTACCCGGGCGCTGAAGGCGGCCGAGCGTGGCGCCTTACTGACCCAGCGCCTGCTGGCGTTTTCCCGCAAGCAATCCCTGACGCCACATGCGGTAGAGATGCTGCCGCTGCTGGAGAACCTTCGGGAACTGATGCGCCACTCCTTGCCCGCGACCCTGACCCTGGAGATTGAAGCGCAATCGCCGGCTTGGCCCGCGTGGATAGACGTCAGCCAGCTGGAAAACGCCATCATCAACCTGGTGATGAACGCCCGCGATGCGATGGAAGGGCAAAGCGGGGTGATTAAAATTCGCACCTGGAATCAGCGCGTTACCCGCAGCGACGGTCGCAGGCAGGATATGGTGGCGCTGGAGGTCATTGACCGCGGCAGCGGCATGTCGCAGGAGGTGAAATCCCGGGTCTTTGAACCGTTCTTCACCACCAAGCAGACCGGAAGCGGGAGCGGGTTAGGCCTGTCGATGGTCTATGGCTTTGTGCGCCAGTCCGGCGGGCGCGTGGAGATTGAAAGCGCGCCGGGGCAGGGGACGACTGTCCGGCTTCATCTCCCGCGATCTGTGCTGCCCGCCGCTGCAGTTGATGAAGCGCTGTCAGCCACCGCCTCCGTCGAGAGCGAGCGCCTGGTGCTGGTGCTGGAAGATGAGGCGGATGTCCGTCAGACCCTGTGCGAGCAGCTGCATCAGCTTGGCTACCTGACGCTTGAAGCGGACAACGGCGAGCAGGCGCTGAACATGCTGGCGGCGTCACCGGATATTGGCATGTTTATCAGCGACCTGATGTTGCCCGGCAGCCTCAGCGGAGCCGAGGTGATAAACCATGTGCGTAATCATTATCCGCAGCTTCCGGTGCTTCTGATCAGCGGCCAGGATTTACGACCCACGCATAATCCTCAGCTGCCGGACGTTCCGTTACTGCGTAAGCCGTTTACGCGGGTGCAGCTGGCGCAGGCGCTGCGGAAAGTGATGGTAATTTGAGATTCCTCCGCTACCCCCGTTCCCTGCCGTTCATTATCGTAAGGTCAGTTCACCTGCGAGTCTGGCCTTATGAAACGTTACTCAACCGCTCTGTTATTCGGTCTGCTGTCTCTCACCAGCCAACTGGCTCATGCCGATATTGTTGATGATGCTATTGGCAACATTCAGCAGGCTATCAACGATGCCTATAATCCCAGCAGCAGTCGCAGCAGCAGCGATGACGATCGTTATGACCGCAGCCGTCAAATCGACAGCAGACAGTACGACGATCGTCGTCGACAGCTTGAGGACAGACGACGCCGTTTAGACGAGCGCCAGCGACAGCTGGATGACGATCGTCGTCGGTTAGAAGAGGATGAGCGCAGGTTAGAGGACGATTACGATCGAGGCTAAGTGCGGCCTGTTGCCCTCACCCCAACCCTCTCCCACGGGAGAGGGAGAAAACCTAATCCAGCACCAGCACCATCCCGTCATACCCCGCTTCAATGCCGTCGGGCAGCGGATTATCCATCATCCACACGTCAAACTGATGGCTGATGTGGGTCAGGATCACCTGCGGACAGCCAATCACCTCGTTTAGCGCCATCACGGTATTTAAGTCGCAATGGTTTCGCGGCGTCTCGTCGCGCGGTGCATGGCTGCAGTCGATAATCATCGCCTGCGGCTGATTGTTGAGCAGGAACTTCACTGTTTTTTCCGGCAGCCCGGCGGTGTCGGAAAGCCAGGCCACGCGGCTGTGGGCCGACTCCAGCAAATACCCGAAGGTCAGTTTTGAATGGTTGAGCGGCAGCGGCGTGACCCGCATCCCCTGAAGTTCAAACATCACAAACGGTTCGACCGTGTGGCTGAAATCCAGAATCCCCGGGTGTTTAAACAGGTCGTCGCATCCTGCTTCGTCCGGCGGACCGTAAACCGGAATCGTCGCGCCAACGCCCCAGCGCAGGGGGAACAGCCCCTGAACGTGATCCATATGGTAATGGGTGAGCAAAAACTGCTGAAAGCTGCCTGCGGGCCAGTCGTCCATCAGGTGCGGAATGCCCGCGTCCAGCAGCGTCACCGCATCGTTGAATTTGACCACCGCGCTACAGGGGCGACGGCGATAGGTCTCCTGCAGGCGCGCCCGGCGACACGCCGCGCAGTCGCAGCCAAAGACCGGCACCAGCTGGGCGCCGCCCGTTCCCGTCAACGTGATTGTCAGACTCATAACGCACCTCTACAGCGGTTTGGTGAATCGGAAATGGCTCTGCGTGTATCCTTCACGAACGTAAAAACGGTGCGCGTCAGTGCGCTTCACGCTGGTGGAAAGTTCGGTCAGCTCCGCGCCGGCCTGCCGTGCCACCTCTTCCGCCCAGGCCAGCAGCTGGCTGCCCACCTTTAACCCACGCGCCTGCGGCATCACCACCAGCTCCTGGATTTCGCCGATCCAGCGCGCGTGATGGAGGTGAAACTGCATATGCAGGCCGATCATGCCGACAACATGTCCGCCCAGCTCGGCAAGCTGGTAGCGCATATTGTGATCCTGAAGGTTGGCAAGAAATCCGGCGTGGAACGCCTGATGGTCGAACTCTGCCTGTTTAAGTTCGCAGATCAGGGCATAGACAATCTGCGCATCGTCGGCAGTAGCGGGGCGAAGCTGGCAGTCAGGCATGCTGTTTCTCCTTCTGACGGATAAGCGATAAAAAGGTATCGACTGACTGTAGCAAACTTCCGTCGTTATTGAGGATGTGGCAGTCGGACGGGGCATAGCGGGCCGCACGCTCTAGCCGCTGATCGATCTCACGGGCTGATTCACGCCCCCGGCTCTGCAACCGGCTGCGCAGAACGTCCGGCGAAACCTGCAGACAGACCGGTAGCAGGGCTGCTCCATAGCGGGCGCGCGCCTGCGGAAGATGCGCCCGCGAGCCGTTAACCAGCACATCGAACCCCGCATGCAGCCACAGATCGGTCTCAATGCCGATCCCGTAGTAATAGCCGTTGGCATGCCAGCTCAGCGCCAGCAGGTTTTGCCCGGCACGGATGAAAAACTCCTGCTCGCTCAGGGCGATATGGTTTTCACTCCCTGCATTGGCCGCGCGGGTAATATAGCGGTGCGCGACCAGCAGCTGCGGATGTTCCCGCTGCCGTAAGGCGGACAGCAGGCTGTCCTTACCGGAGCCTGAAGGCCCCATTAGCCAGATTAATCTCCCCATCAGAACACCCTTTTTCCCTGACGCCAGACGTGGTCGATATGAACGTGCTCGCCCTTACGGTGGGCGAGTACCAGGTCCGCACGTTTCCCTTCGGCAATTTCTCCGCGATCGTGAAGGTTAAGCGCCGAGGCCGGATTTTTCGTCACCAGGCGAATCGCCTGCGGCAGCGTAAAGTGGTTGCCCTCGTCGTCGGCCACCCGGAACGCCGCATCCAGCAGGCTGGCGGGGTAGTAGTCGGACGAGAGGATATCCAGCAGGCCGAGGGAAGCGAGCTTGCTTGCCGCAACGTTGCCGGAGTGCGAGCCGCCGCGCACGATATTTGGCGCGCCCATCAGCACGTTCATGCCGTGCTTGCGGGAGGCTTCAGCCGCCTCGAACGTGGTGGGAAATTCGGCGATCACGCTGCCAAGCTGGTGGGATTCAAGCACGTGATCGTGCGTGGCGTCGTCATGGCTGGCCAGCGCGATATTGCGGTCACGACACATCGCGGCAATTTTGAGGCGGTTAGGCTGCGACCATTGTGCCGCAAGCGCCAGCTGCTCTTCCTCGTAGCGCGCCATCTCTGCATCGCTGAGAGAATATTTCCCCTGATAGTATTCGCGATACTTTTCAATGTTGGCGAACTGACGCTGTCCCGGCGAGTGATCCATCAGAGAGACCAGCGAGACCGGCTCGCGCCCGACCAGTTTTTCAAACAGCGGCAGGGTGGTGTAGTGCGGCAGCTCGCAGCGCAGGTGCAGACGGTGCTCGGCGCGGTTGAGGCCGCGTTTTTGCGTCTCCTCCACGGCGTTGATCATCTTCTCCAGATTCTCCAGGCGATCGCCGCCGTCGCGCACGTCGCCAATGGCCACCGCGTCCAGCACGGTGGTGATGCCGCTGGCGACCATCAGCGCGTCGTGGCTGCTCATGGCTGAATGGGCGGGCCAGTCCACCTTCGGACGCGGGGTGAAGAATTTGTCCAGATTATCGGTATGCAGTTCAATCAGCCCCGGCAGCAGCCAGCCGCCGTCGCCGTCCATCGCTTCAGGGGTACGGCTTTGGGTTTCGGCAAAGGCGCGAATAACGCCTTCATGGACTTCAACCGAGCCATCAACGACTTCATTTTCCAGCACCATCTTGACGTTATTGATAATCATGCGGGAGTCCCCATTGGGTGCAGTCTGTCTGCGACGCGGGTGCGAACGGTCTCGTCGTGGAAGATCCCGACGATCGCCGCCCCGCGCGCTTTGGCCTGTTCGATCAGCGCCACTACGGCCGCGCTGTTTTTATCGTCGAGCGAGGCGGTGGGCTCATCAAGCAGCAGTATTGGGTAGTCGACGATAAAGCCGCGGGCGATATTGACGCGCTGCTGCTCGCCGCCGGAAAAGGTCGACGGGGCAAGGTGCCACAGGCGCTCGGGCACGTTGAGGCGCGTCAGCAGGCTGGCGGCTTTGGCGGCACAGGTTTCGCGCGGCACGCCGAGATCCAGCAGGGGCTGCATCACCACGTCGAGGGCGGAGATCCGCGGGATCACCCGCAGAAACTGGCTCACCCAGCCGATCGTCGAGCGGCGCACCTCCAGCACTTTACGCGCGGGGGCCTTTACCAGGTCGATCCATTCATCGCCGTGGCGAATGTGAATGTGGCCTTCGTCGGGCAGATAGTTGGCATACAGGGAGCGCAGCAGGGTCGATTTTCCGCTGCCGGAGTGGCCGTGCAGCACTACGCATTCGCCCTTGTTTACCTCTAACGAGGCGTTTTGCAGCACCGGCAGGCGCACGCCGTTTTGCTGGTGGAGCACAAAGGTTTTACTTACGTTTTGTACGCGGATCATGTTGGCCTCTTAATTCTGCAATACGGACGACACCAGCAGCTGGGTGTACGGATGGTGCGGATCGTCGAGCACGCGGTCGGTTAATCCACTTTCCACCACCCGACCCTGCTTCATCACCAGCAGGCGGTCCGCCAGCAGGCGCGCGACGCCCAGATCGTGGGTGACAATGACCACCGCAAGGTTCAGATCTACCACCAGGCCGCGCAGCAGGTCGAGCAGGCGCGCCTGCACCGAGACGTCCAGCCCGCCGGTGGGTTCATCCATAAACACCAGCTTCGGGTGCGTGACCAGGTTGCGGGCGATCTGCAGGCGCTGCTGCATACCGCCGGAGAAGGTGGTGGGCAGGTCGTCGATGCGCGAGGCGGGGATTTCAACTTCTTCCAGCCAGTGCTGCGCCGTAGCGCGGATATTGCCGTAATGGCGCGCGCCGGTGGCCATCAGGCGTTCGCCGATGTTGCCGCCCGCCGAGACCTGACGGCGCAGGCCGTCCATCGGGTGCTGATGCACCACGCCCCACTCGGTTCGCAGCAGGCGGCGGCGCTCGGCCTCGCTCATGCCGTAGAGGGAGTGTCCCTGATAGAGTATCTCGCCGTGTTGCGGCGCGAGGCGCGCGGAGATGGACTTCAGCAGGGTGGTTTTGCCGGAGCCAGACTCGCCGACGATCCCCAGCACTTCGCCCGGCCACAGCTCGAACGACACGTCGCTAAAGCCTTTGCCCGGCGCATACAGGTGGGTCAGGTTGTTAACCGAAAGCAGCGGTTTCATTGGCCGTTCGCCTCGCTCTGTTGGCGGCAGAAATCGGTGTCGGAGCAGACAAACATCCGTTTGCCCGTGTCATCCAGCACCACTTCATCCAGATAGCTGTGTTTGGATCCGCAGATGGCGCACGGCTCGTCCCACTCCTGCACCGTAAACGGGTGATCGTCGAAATCCAGGCTTTCGACACGCGTGTAAGGCGGGACGGCGTAGATGCGCTTTTCGCGTCCGGCGCCGAACAGCTGCAGGGCGGGCATCATGTCCATCTTCGGGTTATCGAATTTCGGGATCGGCGACGGATCCATGACGTAGCGCCCATTCACCTTCACCGGGTAGGCGTAGGTGGTGGCGATATGGCCGAAGCGGGCGATATCCTCATACAGCTTCACCTGCATGACGCCGTACTCTTCCAGGGCGTGCATGGTGCGGGTTTCGGTTTCGCGCGGCTCGATAAAGCGCAGCGGCTCCGGAATTGGCACCTGGAAAATCAAAATCTGATCTTCAGCGAGCGGGGTTTCCGGAATGCGGTGGCGGGTCTGGATCAGCGTCGCGTCTTCGGTTTTTTCGGTGGTGGTGACGCCGGTGACGCGCTGGAAGAAGCTGCGGATCGACACGGCGTTGGTGGTGTCGTCCGCGCCCTGGTCGATGACCTTCAGCACGTCCGCCTCGCCGATCACGCTGGCGGTGATCTGAATACCGCCCGTGCCCCAGCCGTAGGGCATCGGCATTTCGCGGCCGCCGAACGGCACCTGATAGCCCGGAATGGCCACCGCTTTTAAGATGGCGCGGCGGATCATGCGTTTGGTTTGCTCATCCAGATAGGCAAAGTTGTAGCCGCTTAAGTTAGCCATGTTTGCGCTCCCGTTGCAGGCGTTTCAGCAGTTCCAGTTCGGCCTGGAAATCGACGTAGTGCGGCAGCTTGAGGTGCGAGACAAAGCCCGCGGCCTCAACGTTATCCGCGTGGGCCAGCACGAACTCTTCGTCCTGCGCCGGGCCTGCAACGTGCTCGCCGTAGTCCGGTGCCTGCAGCGCACGGTCAACCAACGCCATCGCCATGGCCTTGCGCTCGCCGAGGCCAAACACCAGCCCGTAGCCGCGGGTAAAGTGCGGGTCTTCATTTTCGGGCGCGACAAAACCGTTCACCATTTCGCATTCGGTCATCAGCAGTTCGCCGACGTTGACGGCAAATCCCAGCTCTTCCGGCACGATTTCGACGTCGATATAGCCGCTGCGGATCTCGGCCGCAAACGGGTGGTTGCGCCCGTAGCCGCGCTGGGTGGAGTAGGCCAGCGCCAGCAGATAGCCTTCGTCGCCGCGCATCAGCTGCTGCAGGCGGGACGAGCGCGAGCACGGGTAAACCGGCGGCGTGCGGGTGATGTCATCCGGCTGCGCGTCTGAATCCTCTTCCGCCTTCGCCAGACCCTGTTTCGCCAGCAGGCTGAAAACGTGCGGAGACGGTTCTTGTTCGGCGTCAGAGGTACTGAGCGGCGGGGTTTCGCCGTTCGCCAGCAGGGTAAAATCCAGCAGGCGGTGGGTGTAGTCACAGGTAGGGCCAAGCAGCTGGCCGCCGGGAATGTCTTTATAAACGGCAGAAATGCGGCGCTCCAGGCGCATCTCCGCCGTGTTCACCGGCTCGCTGACCGCCAGTTTGGCAAGCGTGGTGCGGTAGGCGCGCAGCAGGAATATAGCTTCCACGTTATCGCCGCTGGCCTGCTTCAGGGCCAGCGCCGCCAGCT
>NZ_QPFW01000186.1:0-25003 GCF_008122455.1 Enterobacter sp. C6 | reverse complement strand
CTCTCCCTGTGGGAGAGGGCCGGGGTGAGGGCACCAGACCGCAGAGGAGTCAATCACTCCCCAAGCGTCGCCACCATCACCGCCTTAATCGTATGCATCCGGTTTTCCGCCTGGTCGAACACGATGCTCGCCTTCGACTCAAACACCTCGTCCGTCACTTCCATCCCGCCGTGCAGATCGTACTCCTTCGCCATCTGCTTGCCGAGCGTGGTCTGATCGTCATGGAACGCCGGCAGACAGTGCAGGAACTTCACGTCCGGGTTGCCGGTCAGTGCCATCATCTGCGCGTTCACCTGATACCCGCGCAGCAGCGCAATCCGCTCCGCCCACTTCTCTTTGGCTTCGCCCATCGACACCCAGACGTCGGTATAGATAAAGTCCGCGCCCTTCACGCCCGCCGCCACGTCTTCCGTCAGGGTGATCTTCCCGCCGTGCTTCTCCGCCAGCGCGCTGCACTCCGCCACCAGGCTCTCTTCCGGCCAGCAGGCCTTCGGGGCCACCAGGCGCAGATCCAGCCCGGTCAGCGCCGCCGCTTCCAGCATCGAGTTGCCCATGTTGTTGCGCGCGTCGCCCGCGTAAACCAGCGTCATCTCGTTAAACGCCTTGCCCGGCAGGTGCTCCTGCATGGTCAGCAGGTCCGCCAGCAGCTGCGTCGGGTGGAACTCGTTGGTCAGCCCGTTCCACACCGGCACGCCCGCATACTGCGCCAGCGTTTCGACGACTTCCTGGCCGTGCCCGCGATACTGAATGCCGTCGTACATCCGCCCGAGCACGCGCGCGGTGTCCTTAATTGACTCTTTATGCCCAATCTGGCTGCCGCTCGGCCCTAACCAGGTAACGCGCGCGCCCTGGTCAAATGCGGCAACTTCGAAAGAGCAACGGGTACGGGTCGAGTCTTTTTCGAAGATGAGCGCGATGTTTTTACCAGTAAGCTTCTGTACTTCCTTGCCATTTTTTTTATCGGCTTTGAGCTGTGCGGCAAGGGTCAGCAGAGAAGTGAACTGTGCAGGGGTAAAGTCGAGCAATTTCAGAAAGTGTTTCTTGTACAGATCAGACATTTTATCCTCACATGGCGAATGCCACTTATTGAATTAAAATTCACTTTATATGTGTAATTATTCATTTGCAACCCCGTTTCACAAATCTTTCCAACAAAGGTGGAGGCAAACCCGTCCGTGTGTGAAAATAGAAGTATCTGCCGCACTTTAAAGAGGATTGAGCCATGGCAAACCCGGAATTACTGGAAGAGCAACGCGAAGAGACGCGTCTGATTATTGAAGAGCTGCTGGAAGACGGTAGCGATCCGGACGCGCTGTACACCATCGAGCACCATTTCTCTGCGGATGATTTCGACGCGCTGGAAAAAATGGCCGTGGAAGCCTTCAAGCTGGGTTACGAAGTGACCGAGCCGGAAGAGCTGGAAGTGGAAGAGGGCGACACCGTCATCTGCTGCGACATCCTGAGCGAAGGCGCGCTGAAGGCGGAGCTGATTGACGCGCAGGTCGAACAGCTGATGAACCTGGCCGAGAAGTTTGACGTGGAATACGACGGCTGGGGAACCTACTTCGAAGATCCGAACGGTGAAGACGGCGAAGAAGGCGACGACGAAGATTACATCGACGAAGACGACGACGGCGTGCGTCACTAAGCGTTTCAGGCGGTGGCACGCGCCACCGCTTTTTCAAGGCAGAACCATGGATTACCCGCAGATACTCGCCCCCGTACTCAACTTCCTCCAGTGCCCGACCCCGCAAGCATGGATTGATAAAGCCCGCGACCCGGCGAACCTGCCGCTGCTGCTCACCGACCACATGGTGTGCGAGCTCAAGGCCGCCCAGACCGCGCTATTACTCGTGCGTAAATACGTCGCCGACGAAAGCGGTGCCGACGCGCTGCTCGACTGGCTTAAGCCCTACGAACAGTTCACCTTCCGCGACGGCCCGGAGCCGGACTTCATCGCCCTGCACAAGCAGATTGGCAAAAGCGTGATGCCCAAAACCGACGACCCGTGGGGCCAGGCGCTGATCGACAGCATGGTGCTGCTGATTAAAGAGGAGCTGCACCACTTCTGGCAGGTGCGCGAGGCGATGCTGGCTCGCGACATTCCGTACGTCAAAATCACCGCCAGCCGCTACGCCAAAGGGATGCTGAAGGAAGTGCGCACCCACGAGCCGCTGACGCTGATCGACAAGCTCATCTGCGGCGCCTACATCGAAGCCCGCTCCTGCGAACGCTTCGCCGCGCTGGCCCCGTTCCTCGACGACGACCTGCAGAAGTTCTATCTCTCGCTGCTGCGCTCGGAAGCGCGCCATTATCAGGACTACCTGACGCTGGCTCAGCAGGTGAGCGACGACGATATCTCACCGCGCATACAGCTTTTTGGCGAAATTGAAGCCACACTTATCTCGACACCGGACAACGAGTTTCGCTTCCACAGCGGCGTGCCGGTGTAAACCGGCATAACGCAAGGATAAGGATGCGAGATGAAAAAAACGTGGATCAGTACGGTCATTGTTATTGTCGCGGCTGCCGCCGTGGCTTTCTGGGTCTTCTTCGACAGGCAGCGCGCTCCGGAACAGCAGATGGATAACGCCCTTAACGCGATGCCTGCCTGGCAGGTGATTAAGGAGCAGGAGCCTGTGCTGCACCAGCGCATCCTCGACCAGATGGCCGCCCTGCAAAAAGCGGGCGAGCCGGAGCAGCAGATTATCGACACCATCCAGCCGCAGATCCTGCATCTGCAGATGTCGCGCCTGCAAAACGCCCCGGATGCCAACGTGGTGAACTACATGACCATCAACATGGAGCAGACCGCCGCCATCCAGAAGGTGAGCGACGACGCCTGCTTCCGCTTCCTCTACCCGACGGTGAAGGGCGGCGTGAACCCGATGCGCATGCTGGATAAAGACCTGATGGCGCGGCGCATGCAGGCCGACGCCGACATGATGCGCGCGGCCTACGGCAAAAATCGCCACACCGTGACGCAGGCCGAACGTGAGGCCGCTGTCGAGGATGTGCGGCCGATTATGAAGCAACTTGCCGATAAGTACGGCGAGGACATCCAGCTGCTGCAGATGCCGGAGAAGGCGGCGGGCAAAGAGAAGCTCTCCTGCGATATGGTGCAGGAGATGTGGGCGAAGGTGCTGGCGCTGCCGGAGCAGAAGGCGGCGGGGGTGATTCGTCTGGCGGTGTCTGAGCTGGAGTGACAAAGGGCGCTGGTTTTTTGGGCACTTAGCGTAGGTTTAGCGCGTCGTCGCTTGCATGGCGGCGCGCGACAGGTATAATCCACAACGTTTCCGCATCCCCTTCAGTGCCGAAGTGGCGAAATCGGTAGACGCAGTTGATTCAAAATCAACCGTAGAAATACGTGCCGGTTCGAGTCCGGCCTTCGGCACCAAAAGATGCAAATCAAAGTCGCTTATGAGCGACTTTTTTTGTGTCTGAAATCCTGTAGCCGTAAGGCTGTCCTCGCTTTTCTGCTCAACCTTAATTAACCTGATTCAGTCTACATAAGCTTATTGATGTGGTTACAACTGTAGATAATGACGTCGATCTCAGTGAGAGTAATAAAGCCTTAAGGTAGATCAGGAGCAATAAGCGATAACGTGTAAGGTTGTCTACATTGCATAGTGCTCGTGCATTGGAAATGCCCATAGAGAATCTCTAATTACCGCAATTGGTAAGCAAAACACTGAGGAACCGGAAATGCGGAATTTACTTGTCCCATAAAGATGGGGATCTACTGGGTAACTCGAAGGCGCCGCCCGGTTACAGCAACGCACTGCAGCGATTATGCACTATGCTTTACAATCGTCTACACCCCCGGCCAAGAATTGCCGATACTGTTGCTAAAGCGATAAAACAGCATCTTACAGCATTAGGAACTTAATCGAATGATGACTAACATCCTACATGTATAGTATTATAATACAGCCAGAATTAAGATATAACGATATATAAATAACTGTTTCCTTAAAGCTTAAAGTGAACTGGAAATATCTATTTGATGCTGGGATTTTAGCTGTTCCTTCTTTAAGAAAAAATTTTGTATGTCATTTTCGATTTGCTGAACAGCCAAATCAATCATTTTAGTAATTTTCGGATTTGATTCTTTTTTTAAATTCTTTCGGAATAATAGCACGGACGCTGAAATGTTATCGACAATTTTCCAGTATTGAAATGCGATCAACTCATCTTCTCTACAGACACTCAACGCCTTCATTGTTGAACCTTCATAATAAACATGATGAATGTTTTGTGAGATATAATGTAATTTTTTATCGTTTGTCCCGACCCAATGCTCGGTCTCAAACTTTACACCATTTATAGTGATGAAGGAACCTATATCTTCTGAAAAATTAGCTCCCGTAAGCCAGTGTAAGTCCATCGCTGCATCAAAAGCATACCATCGACATTTATCAAGATTGCTTCCGTTCTTATAAAAATTCTCTTTTATATATTTTCGACGCGTATGTATACTCTCTGGCAACTGATTAATGGTGTTTGAGTCAAGATCCCAAAAAGCATATTTTGCTATTTCTAAATCATACGCACTAATCATGTCAATGAAGCTTATCATGCTAAAAAGATATACTTCGAATCTTTTTTCAGGCGTGAGATGAGAATAGTTTAATTTTATATTTTGAATTTGAAGCATAGATATATAATGAAGACCATATACTGTCCTTGCTTCAACGGAAAGTTCCTGAAAATTAATTTTCTTTTTTTCAGAGTCAGGGGCGTATTCCCTGAAAGTCGCCTCGGGATCGTCAATATGACCAGGCCAGAATCGGTGGCAAAAGTTCTGATAGGCCGTCATTGATTTCTCAACCCATATATCAGGCATTTCATTAACACCAATTGCGGTTAAACATACATTTCCTGATTGTAATAAATTTACTAACGGCAATAGGCCAACTCGTTTTACATCCTCCAGAGTTGATGTCGATGATAATTCCTCCATTCTTTGTAAAGAGCAATTATCTAAGTTTATCTGAACCACTTTTTTCTGCGTCAAACACTGCAAAGCATAAGCTGGGGTCAATACCTTATTATTTTCATATATGGAGAGGCAAGGTCTTGTGAATTTAATTTCAGAGCGTTTTTCCATTTGTAGCCTCTTCAATTTTTAAAAAATTGGTTTTAATTCTAATTGACACCCAGCGCCTTATACACCGCATCTACAGGTTCAGAGTAAAAACTGACCTGGAATTTGGTAAATAACTCGGCTGGCACCGTCGGGATATCTACCGCGGAAGACATCGGCAGAAGGACCTTTTTCGCGCCGCTGTCAAAGGCGAGTTGTAAGCTAGTTGCCAGATCCTGAACAGGGTTGATCACACCACCGAGCGTCATGCTACCTAACACGACCATTTGTTCCTGAACGGGTTTCGCCAGTAAAACGGAACACAGCGCAATCAGCGCGGCAAGGCTGGTCGCGGTACTTGGTCCGGTATTGTGCAATTCGACCACATGAAGATGATATTCATGCTCAGAAAATTTCGCTGTCGCGCTAACGCGGCTGAGGTTGCCTTTGAAATAGTCAAATCCTACCCGGATAGCTTCCTTAGCCGAAGTGCTTGATCCCAGACCAGAAACGCTATGCTTACCATTACCAGCGGTCATCTGAGTTTCAAAGCGATACAGACCCGTCATGCCACTTTCCGCTTGCGTAACCAAATGCACTACGCCTGGCTTTGGCATGCCAGCCGGAATTAATTCGCTGCCGCCCTGTTCTGGCACGCTGACGAAGAATTCTTCCAGCGTTTCGTTATCGATGTAACTGAAGTTCACATCGAAGAATTCCAGTCCGCCCAGCTTTTTAAGCTGTTCTTTGACACGACGGCGGGCTTCCATAGCGTAGGTCAGACAAACACGGACATCTTCTTTACTGTAAGAGCCATTGGGATGAAGAAGTTTCAATAGGCCAGAAACTGTGCGCCTTACCGCGATAACGTCGCGCTGGTTGAGGTTATTACCCAGCTTATAGAACTTATCAATCGCGTCGGAGAAGCTGCGCTTACGCATTTCCCGCATGTATTCGGCGAGATAATCTGTGATAAGGCCGTAGCGATTAGTAAAGAATTCCGGGCGCATTTTCGGGATTTCCCAGCCGGGTATATAGGCGTGGAAGCGGTCGAAAAACGCCGTGTCGATCATCGCGGCAGGGAAGGGGGCTAACAAATGGCTGGTTTTGACTAACGTCTCAACGCTCTGATTGATGTTGCCGACGAACACCATCGACGCTTTGCCTTCAATCGAATCTCTGCCGCGGGAAAACGAGCCAGACGCCATGTAATCTTTCATGATTTGCACGCCGTCTTTGTCTTTGAAAGTGATCCCAGCCACTTCATCAAACGCGACTACATCCCACATGCCAACCAGGCCAATCTGGCGGCTGGCCATGTTGTAAAACAGGTTTGCTACCGTGGTTTGTCCGCCGGAAACTAGCAGTGAGTTTGGCGAACACTCTTTATAGACGTGGCTTTTACCGGTACCGCGTGGGCCCAGTTCGCAGACGTTATAGTTATTTTCCACGAAAGGGATCATGCGGGTGATCAGGTGCCATTTAGTTCGCTGCTCAATGTTGGCAGGTTCCATACCCACGGAACGTAGCAGGACGTCAATCCACTGGTCGCGGTTGAAGTGCGTACGTGCGGTAAATACCTCTTCCATGTCCATATTGGGCATCTGGATAGGTTTGAGCGTCATCAGAGAGAAGGGGGACGTTTTCTGTCCTTCCTCAAAGAAGTAGTTCACGGTGATCATGCACCAGATGCCACCGGTCAACAGCTTCTCGTTGTCCTTGACCATCTGCGGTGGAACCAATGCATCTTTAATACCGAGGTTGGAGAGCTGGGCTTCGTAAACGTCTTTCTTCTGATTGAGCTTTACCGACACTTTATCGATGATCTTGTAGGATCCTCGCTCACGAATGAGCGATTTCACCTTCTCTGCTTCATCAGGGCGGACGTAGTTATCAGCCAGAATGCGCTTAACGTTCTGCAACCCTTGCTCGACGATCTGGTCATCGTCGGAAGCGCAGTACATACCGAGCAGATACTCCAGCACATAGACCGGGACGTTAGCCCCTTCCTTGAGCTGCTTGGTCAGATCTTTACGCACCACCCGACCACGAAAATGCTGATTCAGTAAGGCGTCCAGATCGTAACCTTCTGCGACGAGTTCCCCTTTGGAGACGGCTGGAACGGGTAAGTCATGATGGGTTTGCATATCGCCTCACTTAAAAGAAATCATCCTGAAATGCCAGATCGATAATCACAGGGTACTTCTGGTAACCCGTTTCCGTTTGCGCATCTTCCAGTATCAGCCAGTATTCATTACGGCGATTAAAATTCGCGCCAATCAGCTTTAGCGTGACGTCACGCACGCGTTTTTCCATCGTTGCGTTATCACTGTTAAAGCAGATACGCTCTTTGCCGGAAACCACATTTTTTGCATTGTCTTCGATATAAATGATCAGAGTGCGTGGCTCGTACAATTCGCTTACCGGATGAGTCTGCAGCAGGCTGACCTTATCGATATTGTTTACCAGCTTGATCATTGGATGATAAGCGACAATATCTACCGGGCGTCGCTGAGGTTGCTTTTCTGCAGCGGTTTTCTGCAGCGCTTTCACCTGCAATACGGGAACGCAGACTTCCTGCAGCATGGCACCCCCATGCACAAATCGCGCGCCGCCCGAGAAATGGAAACGCTGGATCCCTTTCGGGATCAGGAACTCGCTGCTGTCGCTGACGCCTGCGGTATCCGCCACTTTTCCTTTCCAGCAAAAATCATCGGCAGGAAGCTGATGGCCGATGATAAAGCGTTTGTGATTTTTAATCGTATTGTCTGGCTTGATCTGCAGCGTGGTTTTATCCTGACCGGAAAGGGGTTGCTGCTGGAACAGGAAGCCGTGGTCCGCTGTAACGATAATACGTGTACCATGAAGACGGTTTATCACACGGGTCACTAAATCCTTCAGTTCAACCACCGCGTTGCGACACGCTTCGAAGGTCTTTTCTTCCGTAGATGCGCTGTCACCCATGGCATCAATGGTGTTATGCCAGATATAGACGACTTCGTAATCGCGAATAAGATCCCGTCCTTCCTGATTTTTCCATTTCAGCAGATCGTCGGATTTTACTGCCATCCCTTTATATTTTTTAAGAATGGAATCGCGATTAGGCGTACCGGAGGTGGACAACCCGTCCGCATAAACGATGTCGCCATTACCCGGTTGGTAGCACATCTCGTCATGGGGCAGCAATGCCGCCATTCCCAGCTGGGTATAGCTGGGTAACACGCCCAACTGGGAACGCAGTTCGGCAGTAAAGCGCTTCTCGGTATTGATCTGGTTGCCCAGCTCTTCTGCCACTTCATAACGCAGCGCGTCGGAGATAATCACGAACACGCGCTTGATTTGTGGATTGTTAAACTGCGGCTTAACCACCTCATTGTAGAAGTTCTGCTGCCGTGGAACGCCCGCAATACGCCACTCTTGCATACGGTTTTCGGTTTCCAGAACCTTATTCCAGCTCCGGCTTAATTCTGCCAGATACCAGTTGGAATATAGCGCTTCGATATAGTCATCCAGGCTTTTCAGGATCATTGCGCCTTTGCTGTGAACCAACAGCGCGTATTCGTTAAATAAGCGGTAGGCCTGGTCAAAGCGGAACAGCTCTTCGCGGTACGCTTTCCAGAACGTTGTGCTGTCCTGATAGTGGAAACCATCGATATAACGATTGCGCAGATTCAGCAGCCGTTCGGCCTGACGCAGTGCATCATAAATAGCGTAGTATTCCTGACGCGTCTGGCACCAGTATTTGCTCTGACGTTCGGACAGGAGCTTCTTAAAGGCTTCACGGTCAAGCGTGGTGCTTTCTTCCAGAAGCTGCGTCACCAGCGCATGGATGATGGTCTGTTCAATGCTCAGTGTGGTTTCGCACTCGTGCAGATCATACGGCGAGCTGAGACGGTACTGGTCTTCTGGTCGCAGCGCATCCTGCATCTGCTGTGCGCAATAATCATAGGCTTCTTTGTAGCGGCGGTCGGCGCGCCAGGTGACCATAAAGGCCAGCGCGGAGGCTCTGCCTGACGGCGTGGTCAGTACGTTTTTTTCAAGCCATTCGCGTTTCTGCGGATCAGCCTGCGCGGAAAGATCGGTACAGAACAGCTTACGGAGCAGGTTTTCCAGCGAAGGATATTCGGCCTGGTAGCCCATTTCCTGATTCAGAATGTCCCACAGAACGCCTTCCAGGTCGTGGCGTTTCAGCATCGCCAGCGTGTTTTCCAGGTCGCTGTCGTCATCTTTTTGCTGATTAACGTATTGGGTAATCAGGCTGAACAGAATCTCTTCCGTTTTTGCTGTTTTCACGCCAGCGATGACCGCAACCATCTTCTTATCAAGGGAGGCTTCGTTTTCCTGCTCAGTCACCAGGCCTTTTAAGGCAGCAAGACGTTTAGTGCTGAAAAATGCCTTCCGGCGTTGGATATGCTCACGTAGGCCAAGTTGCGGAATGCCTAACGTATTTAGCGTGATGGCGGCGAAATCGGCGTGGAACTCCGTACTATAAAGACGAATATCCAGCAGCCAGTCGAACTCTTTTGGGGGCACATCGTGAGGGAACCACAGCAAAAACTGCTGTTCCGGTTCATCGATTTCAATGCGCTTTTTCACCGCCAGCAGCGACTGGTCGGTCATATCGAGCAGCGTGACGTTCTCCAGTTCGAGGTTACACAGCTCTTCGAGGAAACGCTTATCGGGATCGTGCCAGAAAACGATGCGATGTTCGGCGAATTTTGCTTTAAGGCCGGCAATAAATTCCTGATTTTGCAAGGTCACAATCCCATGTTGATTCGGTAAATTCGAAGATGTCTGAACGCCTGGAAACCCTGTTCCGCGTTCTGACACAAAGCCGCATTTTATCATGAACTGGAGGTGACGGATGCCTGAATAAGGCCGGTTTCCCGTATCGAGATCACCACCGGGCTAAAGCCCGGTGGTGTGGGAAGGTATGCTATCTGACTTACATCACCTCAGGTGCACTGCCGGTAATGGCTTTCACATCCGCCAGCAGATCGCCAAACTTACCGTAGTTAACCTTAACGCCGTCGTCGAGATCAATACTGATTCTCATATCAGCATAGTGACGTAGGCGATCGTCGAAGCTGCGCAGTTCGTTGAATTTCTTGCTCAGATTGTCGCGATCGCGCTTCAAACGGGTGGCTTCGCCGCCGGAGGCACCATCGACCTGTTCGTTCAGGCGATCGATATTGGCCTGGTAGCGCGCCAGCAGCGGCACTACATATTCGGTACGCATTCTCGCCAGCGTCGCATCGTTATAGCGATGCAGATAGACCAGGCACTCGAACGCTTTCTCTTTACCGGAGCTAAACAGCCAGTAGATCGGGCGCTTTTTATACATCTTCAGATGATCTTTCCAGAACTGGGTGGAAAGATAGCGGCGGATGGTATCCAGCGCAGATTCGCCTTTTTTCGGCTTGATCGCGTATAAACAGAGACTTTCGGCGATAAATTCGAGGTTTTCCTGTAGGTGCTCCTCGCCCCAGACGGTGCGAACAAACTCTTTGACGCGAGAGGTGATGTCGTCGTCAAACCACTCGTCATCCATTAGTGGCAGGATGCCGTCGTTGTCGGCCGGGAAGGTTTTGTATGCGCCTTCGGTGACTAGTTCTGTGAAGCCTTTATTACCTTCGTGAGCGTAGACGAGGCCTTCGCGATCGAGTGAGTAGCGGCCCATCATGCAGCCGATGGAGTAGGAAATAGTATCCATAATTTTATCGGCATAAAATCTACATGAATACTCTTCTGGCTCTGCGTTATGCCTAAAAGCTGGATTATTTAACAAAGTAACCTTTTTGATAGAGGTGGTACAATCAGCGTCCTTTTCAAGGTAAAGTTTAAATGTGATTTTATTGTTTGTTTCTTCAAGTTCTTTTAATTCATCGGTTTTGTCTGAGTTGATTTTTTTAAGTTCATCCAAAAGATTCTTTAATTTATTATTTTGAGCGTGGATTTCGAGTTTTTTAAATGCATGAGCCACTTCATTGGCATTCCAGTCCATTTCACTGATTGAGATCATTTTCTCAATCAAATTAACATGCTCATTACTGATTTTTTTATAAGGTAAGGACTTCACCACTTGTGGCGTAACATTTAAAGTTGGACTTAGAAATCCTATCATCGACATGGATAAATTTGAGTTAAGAAACGCTAGCGCAGAAAGTAATTCATTTTTAGAATTATTGAATAACGATAAACCTGCTGAGTCAAAACTCATACCTTCTGGATAATATCTGAATGAAGATTCTGCTGATGTAACTTTGCTCCATCCAATCATCTCTTTCCCAAAATAATCTTTACCGTCATGCCTAAATCCAGCATTATTCTCTAAAAGACAAATGTTGCTACTTCCATACTTAAGTACGTATTCAATATTGCCATACCATTTTTTATACCCGCCGCCTTTATTATGTAGCAAGTAATATTTTGACGAGTGGGTTGCTCCTATTAAAGATGAATTTATCTCCCACCAATATAAAATGAATTTTTCGTTATCTCCGGAACTAATACCAGCTTTAACTTCAAAAAAATCACCAATTTTTTTGTTTTCGAAAGTGTTTAATATATCTTCGTTAACCCAATAAGCTATTGGAGTACCCGGTATTTTTTTTAAGGAATGCAAGTTCGCATACAATCTCTCATTTTTATAAAAGCGATTCTCAAGTTCCTTGTTTGTAGCGATAGAGCCTTGTTTGTTAAAAAGTTTCTTAAATACACCGTTAGCATTAGATAAGGCATTTTTCATTAAAACAAACGAGCAACTACCAAAATCAGATCCCCAAACCCCTCTTCCATTATGAATTAATGAACTTATGTAGAAATTAGATGCAATAATTTCCCTTAGATGCTCAAATGAAGAAAGAAACATCCAGTTTGGGATTGTAATCATTGCAATGTATTTATTCTCCTTTGAGAGCGCTAGATTTTGTGTAATAAATGCTGAATATAGATCGCTTTTCGAAAATAGATAGCTGTTATTGATATATTCTTTGAGTTCTGAGTTGTAATAATTACTACCCATATAAGGCGGATTCGCCACTACCGCATCATACCGCTGCGCCAGGATCCACGCCTGCTGAATATACGGAATAAACGCTTTAGCCGCGGTTTTCTGCTGGAAATCCCCTTCCAGTTCAAGGTGATACAGCGCATCAAGAAATGCCTTCAGTTCCGCTTCTTCTTCCTGCGGTACCTGAATCAGCGATCCCAGCGTTTTGGCGTTCACAAAGCGTTTCAGCGTGCGCATCAGCAGCTGATATTGCGGGCTGTCGGTATGGGCTAATGCAGTGTTTTCGGCAAACATATCACCCATGCTGCCGGTCTGGTTCTGCTGGTGGAAGTTCAGCTGCTGCCACAGTTTAGCAATATCCAGATGCAGGCTCTCCTGAAGGGAGACAATATTCAGGCGTACGTCGCGAGTGAATATCCGGCGGTCATCCTGACGGGCCATCATTAATAAGGAAAAACCGGAAAGCTGGGCAGCACGGTCGTCAATGTCGAGACCAAAAATATTATTTTTCAAAATCAGCTGTGGAATATCACGGGCGCGATAGCCGCGCTCTTCGTAGATATTTTTCAGCACGTTATAGGCTTCAATCAAAATATGCCCGGAACCGCAGGCCGGGTCGAGCACCTTGATGCTTTCCGGTTCAATGCTGGCAGGCGTAATGGCTGCCAGTTGCGCCTGCACTTCTGGCGTCTGTTCGGCAGGCTCAATGTAATAGTCCATTTTGCCTTTCAGCGGCGAATCCGGGTAGGTCTGCAACCACTGGCGGCCGACGGAGTTCTGCACCAGATACTGCACAATCCAGTTTGGGGTAAACAGCTGGGTGGCGGCAGGAATATCTTCGCTCTTCACCACTTTGCCGATAACCGCGGCTTTTTTCTCAGAGATATAGAACTGATATAGCCAGCCGATAACCTCAACGTCTTGCCAGTCTTCAGGCGGAATGCCGTCCACCAGGCCGCGTAGAATGGAGTCTGTCCGGGTTAGGTTATCCGGCAGCAGCAGTTCGGCTTCATCGTCCACTGCTTCAAACAGGAACGGCATCGCACGGTGCAGGGCGTGGCACTGCGCCAGCAGCAATTCACGGTAGATGGCTTCGTCCTGGTTGCCGGAAAGTTTCATCTCGACCAGCTGTGCCTTTTTCTCCGGCAGTAGCGCTTCCGCCACTTCCGGCACGTGGTCCAGCACTTCAAAACCGGTAGGATTATCCGGGTGAGAGAGCATACGGAAGCCGTGGTCAAGATAACCATGGATCTCCATATAGCGAATGGCGCACAGGCGGTTAAACCAGGTATAGGCACAGTGTTCAACCAGCACGTCAAAGCCCTGCTCGTGGGCGCGTTTTACCAGACGATCGCGGCGGGTGAGGGTGGATTTGGGGTAGTCGAACTGACCATAGCGCACGGTTTCGCCAACGATCTCGGCATCTGCAATTTGCAAAGTACCTTTTTTATCGGCGGAAATCCCCAGCGTGGTTAGCTTCTGGATCACTGCATCGCGGAACTGGTTACGGGCCTGTGGAGCGTATTTTTTGATGTTATTGGTATTCATAGAAAATCCTGCAAAGGGCAGCAGAGCGCTGCCCTGAAATGGGGGTTACTGAAGACGAATCCGGTCACCTGCCTCAATGGCTGCCAGCAGGGCAGCACGAAGCGTATCAAGCGCTTTTTCCACCTGCTCGGCGGTTTCCAGCACTTCACCACCGGTGGCTTTGCGCATCTCTCTGGCGACATTCACCAGATGCGTTTTTTTCGGTACCGGTTGGATAACGGGTTTTTCTACCACAACATAGGTTTGTTCTGACTCGGCAGCGTTTTTTGCCTCATTCGCAGCCCGTACCTGGGCTTCCTGCTTTTTACGCAGCTCGTCGATCCACTGGTTAATCTTCTTCTCTGCTTCCGTTTGTAGCGCCTTCGTCTCTTGCTGTTCCGCCAGAATTTCCGGAATCGACTGGCTGACCTCGGCGCGTTTTCTGGCTTTTTGCATCGGCAGCAGAACGCTGTTTTGCAGCTCTGACGTGGAGTGCGCTTCCTGCAAGCGTTGGCGACTCTCTTCGATACGGGCGTCAATACGCTCCAGGGCGTGCTGGCGGTGTTGTTCGACTAACTGATGGTTGACGTTTTGGACCTGCTCAATCAGCGGCGTGATGCGATTGAGGTGCTTATAAGGCTCCGGCATCTGCCAGATGCTTTCCAGCTCACCCAGCGCTTTTACCGCCACGGCGTCTTTTTCCAGCGCGCTGCGGTTGGATTTAAAGCTGCCATTCAGCGCAGCCCCCAGCTTTTGCCAGGTGGCGAACTGCTTGCGGTAGAAATCGACCAAATCTTCGCGATCTTCGCTGAAATCCAGCAATTCGTTTGCCTGGGTGGTGACCTTCTCAATCAGAGCAAAATCTTCTTTTTCGCTAAGAATGGAATTCAGCAGGCGCAGACCTGACTCAATCTCATTTTTGCCTGGATTGTTTCCACCTTCCGCTTTCGCTCTGAAGACATTCAGCTCTTGCTTCCAGTCGTCGAAGACCTGACGGATATGTTCGACCAGTGCGGGTTCTTCACGTTCGCTAAACGGCTGTTGGGCAATCTCCGCCATGGTTTGGGCGGCTTTGCGAATTTGTGATTCGTCGTGACGACGAATTTTGTGCAGACGCAGCTCGCTGTGGCGACGGCTGTTATTGAACAGCTCCCACACCTGTTTACGCTCGATATTGTTATTCTGCTGGCTGAAATTGAATTTGCCTTTGCGCGCCAGACGGGCAACCACTAGCTTCACTTCTTCTTCCGGCCATCCATAAGGTCGACGAGCAAAGTGGTTCAAAATATCGCGTAAATAGACGGGCTTATTGTACTCGATGTTCATGCTGACCCAGGTTTCCACCTCGCGCATTGCGTCGGGATTGGATTCCTCCAGTTCGCCCAGATCCAGCTCCGCATCATTCTCCACCGTTAGTAGCGCATGAATTTCACGTGCGATATCACCGTTGAACTGACGCAGCATTTTTAGTTTGGCAAACGTGTTTTCAATCACATAGCGGCAGGCTTCATCCACGATGCTGGACGGCGTCGAAGATTTCTTCGGTAAGCGCTCGCCAATCGCCCAGACGTCCGCTTCGGCAATAAGCGACTCTAGCTGAACGCGGAGCATTTTCTCGCGCACGCTGTTTTCGCGGGCTTTTTCTGAAAGCAGGCTGGCCTGTTCCGGGCGTTGTCCGGCATTGTCTCTGAGGAATTTTTCAGTCTGGACAACTAAATCAATATCAGTCCAGGTGCGCCCCTCATCAGGCAGGCGAATCAAAATACAGCCATCACCTTCTGAAGTATAAGGACGGCAGGCGGCATCGCTGTTATAGAACGTATAGGTCGGATCTTTTGGCGTGAGGATTTTCACCACCAGATCGTTAAGCATCGCGCCGTCCAACGGGTGCCCGTTAAGGAAACGGCTGATGTCGAAGTCCTGTTTATTCGCTGGATAGCGATACTTTCTGTTTTTCAGAATGTCATCAAAGATGATCGAAGCCAGTTTTTTGTTGATCGCTGAGAAATCGACTTCGACGTTGCGGATCTCGTTCTCGATCTCTTTTTCTTCGTTGGTCAGGAACACGTATTTGTCTTCAACACGTGCAATTAACATTTCCCGTTCCAGCTTGTTCAGGCTTTTTTCAACGCGACGGCGTAGTTCGACTTTATCAGTATCGATTTTATCGATAGAAAGGGTGACCAGGTTATCGAGTGTACTTTTCAGTACATCGACATAGCGGATCAAGAATAGCGTTTTCAGTAAGTTGCCATCGAACTCATCAAGAATACCATTCTGGCAGGCCTGAGTGATGGTGCGGCTGACGGCCGGTTCCAGGAAGCTTTCAATCGCGGCATAAAAGCGCCAAAACGGCACAAGAGAATCCAGACCTTGCGGGGCGATCTGCTGTGCCGCAGTCTGGAACGCTTCTAACTGCGAGCGTTCACCCATGGCTAACTGTTTACCGGCGGCACCTTTGGTCCGGATAGACTCAAAAACCTTCTGCAGAATCTGGTAGTGCCACGGGACAAACGGGTAGTTATCAATAAATTCCTCTTCGCTGGTGTAGGGGCGCAAAGAAGCGGTGGTTGTGGGATCAAAAGCAAGCTGGTTGCGCAGAATGTCGCCTTTTTCCTGCCAGACTTTCGCCAGTGCGGGTTTTGCAGCATCGGTTTTCACCAGCAAACGTTTTTGGATAACTTCGGATGTGTTGGAGCTTGAAAGCTGCAGACGAGTTGAAAAGCGGCCCTGGATTTTAGAGAAGTCTTGTCCATCGCGGCTGCTCATCCCACCAATGGCCGCATTGATATCTGCCTGGGAGGTCACAATAACCCATGCGCGTCCACCGCAGATAACCCCCAGGTTTTCAGTGATGGTCTGCAACTTCAACATCATCTGCGTATTTTTACCGATGAACTGGCCGACCTCATCCACCATGAAGAGGATATTTTTGCCGTTTTCATCCAGCCACTCTTTGACCCACTGGCAAAAATTATTGATATCTAATGGGAAGTTCTTATCCAGCTGTTCCACCCATTGACGCGAGGCGTCAACGCTTTGACCTGTGGCCTGGCTTAGGGCTTCTGCCATTTCATCGCTGATGAAATAGTAGGAATCGCGCTCTTTTTCCCAGCTTGAACCAGTGATAGTGGAGAAAGCGGTCTTAAACGCGTCGTATTGGCCGCGTTTAGCCAGCTCACGTTCCAGATGGGCGATGTGCGGAAAATCAGCACAGTAGCCAACCCGTTCGTTAAATACCTTCAGGAAGACTTTAAGGATGGCGTCTTCTTTGTCATCGACGTTAGCACGAGAATCAATATTGAACAGAATCACTTCCGTCGGATGATGAACCGTTTTGTTGATATCAGCGAGGAACAGAGCATCTTTTATTTTGTCTTCAAAGAAGGAGTATGCATTACGTTCTGTACCGTTATGGCTGACTTTGCGGTTAGACAATAGATACGACAGAATCTTGATAAAGTGTGATTTACCTGAGCCAAAGAACCCTGAAACCCATACGCCAATTTTGTTTTCCATGCGTATGCGCTCCGGACCGGTTGCCGGGACATAAGATTCGAAGAAATGGCGAAGATGTCCTTCCAGTTCCCGGGTGATGACGTATTCATCAAGCTCAATCCAGGCACTGGCATCGTCCGTCTGTTCGGCTTTCACAACGCCATTAATATTTCGGTCCAGACGTTTCTCAAAGATCTGTTCAATATTCATTGCTGTGCTCTTTAACGAGGATTCAATGTCGCCGCTGGCCCACTTTCAGGCACCAGTCTAAAGGCGCGATAATAATTTCGGGAATCAATGCCCGCCAACGGAGAGAGGTCGTGTCCGGTATAGGTTCCCGGATAAAACATCAACAGGGGAGTAAACCCCATCACATCCTGCAAGGCGCTCATCAGCTCATGCCCACGAACGAGCGGCCAGGCATTACCCATGCCTGTCAGGATGACAAATTCCTGGTTATGCAGATCGAATTTTTTGGCTATGTAATCTGCGATCTTCTTTTGGTTCAATAAACCGACGAGTTGTTTTTTCAGAGCCTCGGTACCTACTTTCACTTCCTGCTGACAGACGCGCTCAAATAACCCACGTTCAGAAAGCATGTCGATAATAATCTGAAAGATATTTATGTGTGCGAACTTGTGGTCTTTTTCCAGATTCCGGAACAGATATTTAAGGTGTTCACGCACCTGTAGCTCATTCTCAGCAGGATAATCAAATATCCAAAAACCAATCTCATTACCGGAGCCGTTGTTTTTGAGAAAGCGCTCTTCTCTAATGCGGCTGTGAACCTGTGACAGGCGGTATTCAAGCACGGGATCGATCACCGTTGCCCCTCCAAAATAGGACCCAATTCCTGCTGCCCAAGACGCTGCAAGGTTGCCAATGTTTCTGGTAAAAGAAAGACCGACTGTAAATTACGCCGACGAGGTGTATCCAGATAACCCGCTTCAGCCAGCGCTTTAACCAGATTATTCCCCATTTTTTTTATGGATGAATCTGAGTAACTGGTGAGTATGGGCTGCTGACGAAGATGGCTGGCGACAAACTCATCCCAGCTATCCATAGGAAGCTTTTCTTTAAACTGTCTGCGCAGCTCGTTCACCACTTCTGCCATGAAGTCTTTGACAACGGGTGAATGGAGAACCATGGCAACAAACAGCAATTGCTGACGCTCGCGCTCGCTCCCTTCTGCAATAAGTGACCACGCTGCTTTATCAAGCATGTTCAGGCGTAGTCTTATCGTTGTGGCATAGCGTTTCGCTGTATTGGCCGAGGAGGCTTGCAGAATGTTATGACCGACGATCTGTTCTTGCCAGGTCTGTTCATCGGGTGCGGTAAGCATGAGCTCAGCGATGATTCGACTTTCCCTGCTCATCAGCGGCCCGCCTAACAGGTCTCCAATCCATGCCTTGTCGTTCTTCACCGTCATTTCTACCCTCTGAAAACTGCTATGCTGCTCGCAAAAAAACAAATGATGATTGTAATGGGGGAAGGGGCGGGATGCCATGAGAAAAGGCAAATTGTGAGAGGGCAAGGTCCGAATGATAGAGTGCTTATCACTTCCTGGTTCCCCGATGGGTAAGAATAGGCTCTTTTGTTTGAGTGCGCACGGCCAGAACCGGTTAGACTAAGAGACCGTGCTTTATTGAGCGATTGCCTTTAATCTATGGGGCAGCTACAGATAATTAATGACAGGATCCAATAGTCTGCTAGCTTAAACTTACAAATTAATGGGCTCTTTTCTTAATGTCCCATTCAGCCAAACCTCAATCCTTCCAGGCCGATTATCCTTTGTAATCCATAGCATATTGATCACGACGCCCGGAACCGCCTTCACCAACGCCCGCAATCCCTCTTCATCCAGGTCCGTAAACCGTCTTTCACCCTGCACACGCTCACCATTCCCATACTTAAAGGACACATACCAGACGCCGCCAGGTTTAAGCGCATCCGCAAGCTTCTGCATCACCGTAGGCAACTCAGAAGAGGGGACATGCAGCAAAGAGGCACAGCACCAGATCCCATCGTACTGCGCTTTACAGTCGATCTCTGAAAAGGTCATCAGCTGCACGGGTAGCCCGGTATGTTGCGTTGCCAGCTCCGCCATCGCGGAAGAGGCATCAAAAGCATCCACCAGATAACCCATCTCATGAAAGGCTTTTGCGTCCCGGCCTGAACCGCAGCCCGCATCCAGAACACGGGCTCCGTGCGTCAGATGTTGGGTAAAGGCCTCGTAAAGCGGGGTCATATCGACATTGACCGTGCCATCGAAGAAATCCTGCGCGTGGTTCTGATAGTAGTGAAGTGTCATTAAAACGTTGCCTCGCCTTCCGCGTTGGGTTTCCAGGTATGGATCAGTTTATCCAGCGCGGCCTGCCAGTTGCGCTGGAGAAAGCTTTTACGTGCTTCAGGACGTTGCCCTGTCTGTAGAACAATCGTCTCATGTAACGGCAGTTTGCTCTGAATAAAATACTCATTGCGGGTGTGTAACCGCTGCAGGAGCCTGAGGTCGGGAATGCGTGCCGACTTGCCTTCAACGCCACGGTTACAGCAACGACAGGCCAGCACTAAGTTCCATACGCCGTTAATATTGCTCACTTCGTGGCGGGCAGCCCAGGGAATAAAGTGGTCAACGTCCGCCAGTTCTGCGTCTCCCGGAACCAGGCTGATGGGCTTGAAGCAGTAAAAACACCGTCCTTTCTGGTATCCATTCAGGCTGTCGCGGCAGCTGGTGATGTCTACGCGACGCGCATTCACCCTCGTGAACAGCAGCTGATTATCTTCGTCGAACTCCACGCCCACAAGATTACGTGAAATCCCCATCGACCAGGCCTGTTCCACCAGGTTCCAGCGGGCATTGGTTTCAAAGGCGAGGTTTTTATACTGCAGGCGTTCGCCCAGTAAATAGAAGTTATCCGTCAGGCGGATCCCGTTGTTGGTTTTGCGCTCATCAAGGAAAAAACGTTTATCGATCTCGCCCTGGTTCACGTAATGAAAGGCATCGATTACGTTGTTAAAGCCCAGGCGCACCGTCGCTTCAATGAGTTGGGCGTGGGTGATTTCACCTCGGTTGAACTTCAGGCAGGTTTCCAGAAATTGACTGCTGCGGGAGGTGATCTGTTTTGGCGCATGCTTCAGGTGCTCGCAAAGATAGCGGCTGAACGGCACGGCAAGCTGGTCGAGCGTTATCAAATCGCTGCCCGTCTTATCCACTTCATACAACGCTGACGCCAGCGCAAATTTGTAAGATGCGACGTTCCTTCCAAAGAGGATCACACCACGCCAGTAGTTCTCAAGCGTCGGATCGGCCTGATAAAATTCCATCGATGAAGTCCTGTTACGGTTGGCTGGGCAGGGTGTTACTTAAACCTGTAATAGGATCACATAACAAAATCAGGGTGATGTAAATCGTTAATCTATAGGTTTGATGAATTTTTGAGAGGTCTGAGAGGAAAAGGGGGGAGTTGAAGTGATTTTCAGGCCGAAGCGTTGTTGTTCCTCGATTTAAAAAATACCTACCGTTATTTCCTGAATCCCCTTCGCAAATTCCAAATTTACTCCACCCAAAACCGCTGTATTTATATTCAGCCCTGTATAATGAGCACCAGAAATTACGCCGAATGGCAAAGGAAGTATCAAAGAGAATTTAACGAGGAATTCGCGATATGAAGGTGCTGCAACACCCCCATACCGCTAACCACAACCAACTAGACAGGAGTTGAAAATGGCTGCGACGAATTTTAAGCCAGAGTTTACTGTTTGCAAAACAGAATCAGACGCTTTCACCGGCATGATTGAAAACCGCGAGCTGATACGCAAAAACAGCGCCCGCCGTCTTCACGGCAACCAGCCCAACGCGGCGCCCGTCCACCCTCGCGCGGAAACGCCGCAGGACAGTGCCGCCTGCTGCGAACTGTATGCGCGCATCGATATGAAATATCTTCTGCTGGGTGGCGACTGGTTAACCCGCGCGGGCTTTATCAACGGTATGCCCGTGAAAATCCGCGCCATGAAAGACTGCATTGTGATTACGCCGCAGCATACAAGAGAATTATGGGGATGTCTGGAAGGGATGAGCGTGGTGAATATAAATAAACAGAAAGTCGAGCAGTGGTTGAAGACGTTTCCGGGAGCGCTGAATGATACAGGCGATATACCGGCTGTTAAGCGTGGAACAGGGCAGGCGATGTCGGAGTAACCGTGCCTCCCACCTCATGTAATTCTTGAAGCAATAAAACGATACGGGCATGTTATCCCATGCCCGTAATCTTCAGAAATCACTCGTGCTTAACCTGCTCTTTCACAGCCTTAACCAGCACAGCGTGAAGTTCGCCAACGGTTAAATCGCGTATCACAGGTTCGGGTATGCCACGCACCCAGCGCATAAATCTACAGATGCCAAAAAAATCTATACCCTCACCCGTAAACAGATACTCGTTCTCAGCAAGAGAGAACGTTTTCATATATCCATCTTCTTCTGTGGCAAGCTGAACGCCAAAAGCTTCTTCGCAGTCTTCCAGTAGGTCTTCGCCATCCATACCGCAAATATGCAAATCGACCTCAATCCAGGTGTTGCTATCAATAGGTTTACGATGTATCCCAGATGACTCACGTACGACCTCAATAACTTGTGCGAGAGTAGGTTCCATTTACAAAGTATTCCGTACTCGTTAGTTTCAATTGGCTATCCGGAACTTAACAGTCACCCGCTATTCGATAAGGTGCGAAGTAGAGTACTGGTCCAGAAAGCATGATTATCCTTGCTATGGTTTGAAACCGGATTTACCATTTTCCCTACGCCACTCCTTTACTTCCTGAACTACGCCTTCGGGGCTGTCTTCTCTATCTTCTCGTGGATAGTAAATAAGATCGGAACCATCAGGGTGCTCAGTCAATCGTTTGAATTCGAGGATGTTTTTTATATCTTCAGCTTCAGTGGTGGCAGTGACATCAAACAATTTTCTTACGAAATTAAGGAACTCGTATTCTGTATAATCACTTATCGTTTTCAATTTATGCCCCTCGATGAATTTCAATATGACGTTTAGGGGTCACTATCCCCATATTATCAATGTTGTATACTTCACCACCCTCAACTATAGGTTTTATGTGGTGAATCTCATATTTCACTTTACCGCCTACCTGCTCATTTTCTCGTGGTGACGGTGCTTTCCCTACCTTGATGTTACCAATATTCCCTCGGTTGAATTGCTCAAGCAGTCCCGGATCCCTCGATACCTCCAGCCAAAATGCCTTACGAAACTGGTCAAAGTCCGTAAATGTCTGCCCACGTAATCGATCCGCTATCTGGCTTGGAATAGGAGACCCATTCCCCGTATTCGCATCTGATAACCAAATGCCGCTAATCTTCTGTCCCTTGCCTGTGACCTGTCCGGGATTGTGGCGGATATAGACATAAATCGGTGGCACCCCGCCCACCGGCAGAATCAGAATATAATCCGCAAACGTCTTCTCTTCCGGTGTCGGGCTGGTCGTCGCACCAATCCCCGTATCCTCCGGCAGCGGATCAACCACAACCGGGTTCGGTATCCGTACCGGGTTGTGATTGCCCGTATCCCACGGCTTACTCTCTCCGGTGCGGTCCGGTGTCCAGATGAGGGTGATGCAGGGGTCTTCTTCGGTAGTAAAGGTGTACGCCTGGCGTCGGCTATCCCACTCCATCGTGCGAACGCGCACGCTGTCTTTGCCGGGCGGCGTATGCCAGCCTCGCGGCGTCGGGTTACCGCTGGCGTCGTTCTCCCAGGTGAAGCGAACGCGGGTAGGGGCTTCCCGCATCTGCTCGGCGCGCATGCGGTCGATAAAATCCTGCTCTCCGTCGTTCAGCTTGCCGGGATACATCCCTATGAGCAGCCCTGCGACAGGTGCACCAAGGCCTCCCGTCGCTATCTCACCAAGTGCAGCGCCGCGCACGGCCCATGTGCCGGAAGTGATGGTGCGCCCGCCAACGAGTGCGAGTTCGCTGGCATCGGCTATCGCGTTCCGCGCGGTCCAGGCCCTCTCTTCGGCCGCAATGGCAGCCTGATAGTCCATCTCCTCGTGATGCCCGTTCCACCAAAGATAAAGCGCGCTGCGTTGCTTTGGTTTTGGGATCGCCTTACGCTTTGCCGCCTGGGCGTGCTGCGGGGCGTCGTTGGGCATGGCCTGGTAAAATGCCATTTCGGCGAAGTTGGTGTGCGGCTCACTGCCGGTGCCTGCATCGTTACAGCCTTCACCGCGCAGGCAGGATTTCGCAAAGACCCGGTTGCGATCGCGTTCTTCTGCTTGTCGCTGCGCTTCGGCCTCTTGCTCTTTTCGGCGTGCTGCGAGCATGGCCTGATGCTTTTCCTGTGCGATCTGTTCAGGAGAGGGACCGGAGCCGAGCCACTCTCCCGATGGGGCGATCACGCGGTTGGTTCCGTGCGGGCAGCCACAAATGACGACAGAACCATCGACGGCTGAGGTTTGTCCCATCCAGTTAACGCGAGGTTCGCCGTCTGCAACAACGCCCTGTTTGCCGCATTTAGGGCATGCCGTAGTTTTATCGCCAACGCGGATAACGCCGCGCCCGTGCTCGGTGCAGTTGGGCAGGGTGCTACAACATATTGCGCCGGTGGTCGTTCTGTCGCCGTGCAGCGCCTGACCGCGGCCGTAGTTCGTGGAACGGTAGCCCATGGCCTATTCTCCGGGCCAGGTTAAGAAATCCTCTTGAGGTGGAATCCCTTCGCGGGTGACCAGATAAGTACTGCCGAGCGGTGTGCTGATAATCTCGTCATCGTTATCAAGCAGGCTGCCTACCAGGGCAACGCCGTGTCCTTTCCAGGTAAAAGCGGTTCCTGATGAGGTCATAATCGTGGCGAGCGTTCCATCCGGATAGGCCACACAGTCTCCTTCGACAATCAGGCTGGTGTAACTCCCATCGTCCATGAGCATTGTGGCTTCACGATCGACGGGAAGTACCATGCCGCCCATTCGGGTCTGGCTGCCAGCCGTGGCGATCCGCCAGATGGCGGTGACGGGATGTTGTCGATGAAAGGCTTCCTGTTCAGCAATAATGGCGCGCGCGTCCTCGGGCATGGCGGCCAGTTGTTCATCGGAAAACGGCGAACGATCTATTTCCGCTTTCAACTCAGCGGTAAATTCATTGGTATAAAGCTGCATGACAATTCCTTGTAGGGGCAGAAGAGTAAATGCAGCAATGCTAGGCTTTAGCCTGTAAGGCGAATATACATAAAGTGGTTAATAAGTCGGGCTAAAATCCGAAATAAATATCCAGATTGATATTGGTCATCTTTTAAAGAAGGGATAGTAATGGTTCCTGTTAATTATAAATGTAATATTCGCTGAATTGCCGATAAATAATATTATGCAGCGCATGTATTATTTGAATATATACGCTGCATGACGTTATTTCAAAACACCGGCACCCCCAGCCCAACCTTCACCTCCCTCAACGTCTCTTGCGTCACCCCCTGCGCCCGCTCCGTCCCGCGCTTCAGCATCGCTATCAGCTCCCCCTTGTCCTGCATATACCTCGCCCTCCGCTCCCGCATCGGCGCAATCAGCTCCTGCAGGCACGCCTCCAGCTCGTTCTTGCAAACCCGGTCACCCAGCCCGCCCGCCTGATAGTGCGCCTTCATCGCCGCCACTTTGTCCTTGTCCGGATGAAACGCGTCGAGGTACGTAAACACCACGTTCCCCTCAATCTGCCCCGGGTCGCTCACCTTCAGATGGTTCGGGTCGGTGTACATGGCGCTGACCGCACGGTGAATGGTCTCTTCGCTGGCAGAAAGGTGCAGCGTGTTGCCCAGCGATTTCGACATCTTGGCGCTGCCGTCGATGCCGGGCAGGCGGCTGGTGTCGCTCAGCATCGCCTTGCAGTG
>NZ_QPFW01000185.1:0-24844 GCF_008122455.1 Enterobacter sp. C6 | reverse complement strand
GTGGCGCTGGGGATTACTGACAACGCGACGCCGACCTATCTGAATGCGATGGTGGCCATCGGCATTGTGGTGGGGGCAGGCGCGGCGGCGAAGCTGGTGACGCTCGAGACGGTAGCACGCTGCATGCCCGCAGGGATCCTGATTGGCGTCGTGGTGCTGATCTTCTCGCTGCAGCATGCGTTATTGCCCGCGTATGTCCTCCTCATCCTGATTGGTATTCTGGGGGGCTTCTTCGTGGTGCCACTGAACGCGTTACTGCAGGAGCGGGGCAAACAGACCGTCGGGGCAGGCAATGCCATCGCGGTACAAAACCTGGGGGAAAACCTGGCAATGCTGTTAATGCTGGGGCTCTACTCGCTGGCGGTAAAAGTGGGCGTGCCGGTGGTGGGGATTGGCGTCGGGTTTGGTGGGCTGTTTGCGCTGGCGATTGCGGGTTTGTGGATCTGGCAACGTCGCCGCTGATAAGTGCGGCCTGATGCCCTCACCCCGGCCCTCTCCCACAGGGAGAGGGAGCAAACCCTAAAAACGGCAACGTGCGTTGCCGTTTTGCTTTTATTACGGTGCAGGATAAGTATAAACCTGATGCACCGCTTCAATCTCCGCTAACACCTCTTCACTCAGGTTCAGATTGAAACTCGCAATATTGGTTTTCAACTGCTCCATCGTGGTCGCGCCCAGCAGGGTGCTGGCAACAAACGGCTGACGACGCACGAAGGCCAGCGCCATCTGCGCAGGGTCAAGACCGTGACGCTTCGCGATATCCACATAGGCGGCAACGGCTTTCTGCGTCTGCTCGCCGCTGTAACGAGTAAAGCGGCTAAAGAGGGTGTTACGCGCCCCGGCCGGTTTTGCACCGTTCAGATATTTCCCCGTCAGCGTGCCGAAGCCGAGACAGGAGTAGGCGAGCAGTTCCACTTCTTCATACTGCGTCACTTCGGCCAGACCCACTTCATAGCTGCGGTTAAGCAGGCTGTACGGGTTCTGAATAGTCACGATACGCGGCAGATCGTGTTTATCCGCCAGGTGCAGATAGCGCATGACCCCAAAGGCCGTTTCGTTAGAGACGCCAATATAGCGGATTTTTCCCGCGCGCTGGCATTCGGTCAGCGCTTCCAGCGTTTCCAGCAGCGTCACGGCGGGGGCGCTCTCATTCCAGCTGTAGCCGAGCTTACCAAAGCAGTTGGTTGGGCGCTGAGGCCAGTGCACCTGATACAGATCGAGATAGTCGGTTTGCAGGCGCTTCAGGCTGGCGTCCAGCGCAGCGCGAATATTCTTGCGATCGAGGATCTGATTCGGGCGGATCCCGGTATCGTTGTTGCGTGCGGGGCCACTGACTTTTGAGGCAATCACCAGCTTTTCACGGTTGCCGTGTTTTGCCAGCCAGTTACCGACGTAGGTTTCGGTAAGTCCCTGCGTTTCCGGACGTGGCGGAACAGGGTACATCTCCGCGACATCAATCAGGTTAATCCCCTGGCTGACGGCGTAATCGAGTTGTGCATGGGCATCGGCTTCGCTGTTTTGTTCACCAAATGTCATCGTGCCCAACCCCAGTTGGCTTATTTCCAGAGCGCTGTGGGGGATACGGTGATAATGCATAGCCGGCTTCCTCAGTAGACTTATAGACCGCGTCAGGGCGTGCCCGACAAAGGAATATAAACATGGCAGAGGGGAAGCAAAAGGGGAAGAAAAAAATCAAAAAGGTCAGCAAGCGACTGACCTCTCTCTGTTTATCGCTCGATAATTTGCGATACTTCGTCGCGATTGATCTGCATTTTATTGCCTTCCTGATCGCGGTAGCTGACCAGACCGGTATCATCGTCAACTTCGGGTTTGCCGTCGGTCAGGATCATTCGACCGTCTTTTGTCGCCATGACGTAATCGCTGCTACAGCCCGATACGGCAAACGCTAAACCGACTGCTGAAACTAACACTGCCCATTTTTTCATCGTTATCGTCCTCATCTGGCGCGTATCAAATCATAATCTAGTATTAACCCGATATGGCGACTTGAGGAAGCAGTAAAATCTTAAAAAGCAGTCGATTATGTTTGAGAGCTCGCAAAATAAGTAAAAAACTATGTTTTTAACAGGAAATGACGTGCCAGGAGCGCGCCGGTGAAATTCTTTTTGAGATAAAAACCGCGCGGCAGCGTCAGTATCGGCTCACCCTGTGCGCCGATGGCCTCGGTAAGCGCTTTACTGTTGGCCGCTTTCGGACGCAGCTGTAACACTTCTCCGTGTCGGGCGGTGATGCGCTCTACCTGCCCAAGAACGATCATGTCCATCAGCTCCTCCCAGTCCAGCCGAAGCTGATGCTCTTCATCCTCGTTCGGGCTCCAGAGCAGCGGCGCGCCAACGCGACGGTCAGCCAGGGGGATCTGTCGCTCGCCTTCAACCGGTACCCACAACACGCGCTTCAGCTTGTGGCGAACGTGGCTGGTTTCCCACGTCACGCCGGTGTTGCCGGTTAATGGCGCAACGCAGACAAAGGTGGTCTCAAGCGGCTTGCCCTGGCTATCTATTGGGATGGTTTTTAACTCCACGCCAAGTGCTGCAAAATCCTGCTCGGGTTTGCTCCCTCCGCTCGCACCCAGCCACAGCTCAAGCAGCATGCCGATCCAGCCTTTATCCCGCTTAAGATCCTTCGGGATCGGAAGCCCTGCCATTGCCGCCAGCTCGCCAAGCGAAAAGCCCGCAAGACGCTGTGCCTGCTGGAGCAACTGGCCCTCGCTGGACGGCGGTGAGAGCAAGGGTGTAAGCGGATGCATGACGGTAACCTTTTGATTAAAAAATAAACGAAGAAATTGTCCCCTGTGGATAGAGTTTAACTATTTCTGTACCAATATTCCATGTGTATGATTTATAGGTTTTTTTATGGGTTTGAAATCGTTTCACCCGAGTCAGAAAACCGGTTGTTCAAATCTGGTCACTGACAATGAACAGGATCTTACACCATGTTATCCACAGAAAAATGGGATAACTGGGCATAACCCTGACTACTGTTTCAATTTACAGCCTTGACGTGCGATGAAAATCGAATTTTCAAACAAATTGTGACTAACTTATTGGCACAATCTGTGGATAAAACCGACGCTGTTCGATCTTTCATCAGCACGACGATCCCTGATGTGATGATCGTCACGCTATTCTGTTTTGTGTTCATGGAAATACATTTAACTATATGAAAATAATTGCATTATTGAATTCGGGTGAAAGAGTGGATATGGCAGCGTTTAAGGTTGTTCATCGGTAATCAGACACTTCTTCACAACTATATCCACAGAAAAGGTGAATAAAATTCCCTTCACTGCCACTCATCTGTTTATAACTCAGCACTTATTTGTGAGTTATTCAAATGTTATTAGGTTGCAGCCCTGTAAGAGAGTGGTTTACCGCCTCCCTGTAGTGTGAAACAATCATTCATATATAAGGTTTAGTTTGGGGTAGTCCGGTGATTGATGACGATGGCTACCGCCCGAACGTAGGAATAGTAATTTGTAATCGTCAGGGCCAGGTGATGTGGGCCCGGCGATATGGTCAGCACTCCTGGCAGTTCCCGCAAGGCGGGATCAATCCGGGAGAGTCCCCAGAACAAGCGATGTACCGGGAGCTTTTTGAAGAGGTCGGTTTAAGCCGAAAAGATGTTCGCATCCTGGCTTCGACCCGCAACTGGTTGCGTTACAAGTTACCGAAACGTTTGGTGCGTTGGGACACAAAGCCGGTTTGTATCGGCCAGAAACAGAAGTGGTTTCTGTTGCAGTTGGTGGGCAACGATTCAGACATCAATATGCAAACCAGCAGTACGCCGGAGTTCGATGGCTGGCGCTGGGTGAGCTATTGGTATCCTGTTCGTCAGGTCGTGTCATTTAAACGCGATGTTTACCGTAGGGTGATGAAAGAGTTTGCAAGTGTGGTAATGCAGCTTCAGGAGATCCCGCCTAAGCCGCAGAGCGCACCTGCCTGGCGACGTAAAAGAGGTTAAGCTACGCAAATCATGCTCACCCGCTTGCGAGAAATAGTCGAGAAGGTGGCCAGCGCGCCGCGTCTGAACGAGGCGCTGAATATTCTGGTCACCGACATCTGCCTTGCGATGGAGACCGAGGTCTGTTCGGTGTATCTGGCCGACCACGATCGGCGCTGCTATTACCTGATGGCAACCCGTGGTTTGAAAAAACCACGCGGACGCACCGTAACGCTCGCATTTGATGAAGGTATCGTGGGTCTGGTCGGGCGGCTGGCTGAACCCATCAACCTTGCTGACGCACAAAAACACCCCAGCTTTAAATACATCCCTTCCGTAAAAGAAGAGCGCTTCCGCGCTTTCCTTGGCGTGCCGATTATCCAGCGTCGCCAGCTGCTCGGCGTGCTGGTCGTCCAGCAGCGTGAGCTACGTCAGTACGACGAAAGCGAGGAGTCTTTCCTCGTCACGCTGGCCACGCAGATGGCGGCGATCCTCTCCCAGTCCCAGCTTGCCGCGCTTTTTGGTCAGTATCGCCATACGCGCATTCGTGCCCTTCCGGCATCGCCAGGCGTGGCGATAGCTGAAGGCTGGATGGACGCTACGCTGCCGCTGATGGAGCAGGTTTACGAAGCCTCAACGCTTGATGAAGCGCTGGAGCGCGAGCGTCTCACCGCCGCGCTGGAAGAGGCGGCGAATGAGTTTCGTCGTTACAGCAAACGTTTTGCCGCAGGCGCGCAAAAAGAGACGGCGGCGATCTTTGACCTCTATTCGCACCTGCTCTCCGATGCGCGCCTGCGTCGTGAGCTTTTTGCGGAAGTGGATAAAGGCTCGGTCGCGGAGTGGGCGGTTAAGAAGGTTATCGAAAAATTTGCCGACCAGTTTGCGGCACTGACCGACGGTTACCTGAAAGAGCGGGCAGGCGATCTGCGCGCGCTGGGGCAGCGCCTGCTTTTCCATCTTGATGACACCATTCAGGGCCCGAATGCATGGCCAAAACGGTTTGTTCTGGTTGCCGACGAACTTTCGGCAACGACGCTGGCTGAACTGCCCCAGGACAGGCTGGCCGGCGTGGTGGTGCGCGATGGTGCCGCCAACTCACACGCCGCCATTATGGTGCGCGCGCTGGGTATCCCTACCGTTATGGGGGCGGACATTCAGCCGTCGGTACTGCACCGACGTACGCTGGTGGTCGACGGCTATCGCGGTGAGCTGCTGGTCGATCCTGAGCCGGTTCTGCTCCAGGAGTACCAGCGTCTTATCAGCGAAGAGAATGAATTAAGCAAGCTGGCTGAAGATGACGTTAACCTGCCCGCACAGCTGAAGAGCGGTGAGCGGATCAAAGTCATGCTCAACGCCGGTTTAAGCCCTGAACATGAAGAAAAGCTTGGCAGCCGCATCGACGGTATTGGCCTATATCGTACTGAAATCCCGTTCATGCTGCAGAGCGGTTTCCCCTCCGAAGAGGAGCAGGTGGCACAGTATCAGGGGATGCTGCAGATGTTTAACGACAAACCTGTCACCCTGCGTACCCTGGATGTCGGGGCGGATAAACAGCTGCCCTATATGCCGATCAGCGAAGAAAACCCGTGCCTGGGCTGGCGTGGGATCCGCATTACGCTCGATCAGCCGGAGATCTTCCTGATCCAGGTACGTGCGATGCTGCGCGCCAACGCGGCGACGGGCAATCTCAGCATCCTGCTGCCGATGGTCACCAGCATCGATGAGATCGACGAGTCCCGACGGCTGATCGAACGTGCTGGCCGCGAAGTGGAAGAGATGATCGGCTATGCGATCCCGAAACCGCGGATTGGTGTGATGCTTGAAGTGCCGTCTATGGTCTTTATGCTGCCGCAGCTGGCAAACCGTGTTGATTTTATCTCTGTCGGCACGAACGACCTGACGCAATATATCCTGGCCGTCGACCGTAACAATACTCGCGTCGCCAGTATCTACGACAGCCTGCATCCGGCGATCATTCGCGCGTTAGCGATGATCGCCCGTGAAGCGGAGCTGTACGGTATTGATTTACGCCTGTGCGGTGAAATGGCCGGTGATTCCATGTGCGTTGCGATCCTGATTGGTCTGGGATTCCGCCATCTGTCGATGAACGGTCGCGCCGTCGCCCGCGTGAAATACCTGCTGCGGCATATCGACATCAATGATGCCCGCGAGCTGGCTGAACGCAGCCTTGAGGCGCAGCTGGCAACGGAAGTCCGCCACCAGGTCGCGGCGTTTATGGAACGACGCGGTATGGGCGGTCTGATCCGCGGCGGCCGCTAATCGTTTTTCGCCCTCTCCCTGTGGGTGAGGGCGCCAGCGCGCATAAAACCCTATACACATCTTTTACATCTCTGGCGCATCCTCCGCGCCCGCCTTGTGCTATGATTCGCAACTTTGGAGCCTCTGCTTACAGCAGAATCGCATTTCTACCGCTGTCCACTTTCAGCGGAATAACAACATCTTGTGGTGACAGATGAACAGTGGTTATCTGCATTTTCCGGAATTTGATCCGGTCATTTTCTCAGTAGGACCTGTTTCGCTTCACTGGTACGGTCTGATGTACCTGGTGGGCTTCATTTTTGCCATGTGGCTCGCTGGCCGTCGCGCCAGCCGTCCTGGCAGCGGCTGGACCAAAAACGAAGTTGAAAACCTGCTGTATGCGGGCTTCCTCGGCGTGTTCCTCGGTGGTCGTATCGGGTATGTGCTGTTCTATAACTTCCCGGTATTCCTGAACGATCCGCTCTATCTGTTCCGCGTCTGGGACGGAGGCATGTCCTTCCACGGCGGCCTGATTGGTGTGATTCTGGTGATGGTGATTTTTGCCAAACGCACCAAACGCAACTTCTTCCAGGTTTCAGATTTTATCGCACCGCTGATCCCGTTTGGTCTCGGCGCTGGTCGTCTGGGCAACTTTATCAACGGTGAACTGTGGGGCCGCGTCGACCCGAGCGTGCCGTACACGATGCTCTTCCCGGGCTCCCGCGCAGAAGACATCGCGCTGCTGCCATCGCATCCGGAGTGGCAGTCCATTTTCGATACCTACGGCGTTCTGCCGCGCCATATGTCTCAGCTGTATGAGCTGGCGCTGGAAGGCGTGGTGCTGTTTATCATCCTCAACCTGTTTATTCGCAAGCCGCGCCCGATGGGGGCTGTTTCCGGGCTGTTCCTGATTGGCTATGGCGCGTTCCGCATCATCGTCGAATTCTTCCGCCAGCCTGACGCACAGTTTACCGGCGAGTGGGTACAGTACATCAGCATGGGGCAGATCCTCTCCATTCCGATGATTGTCGCGGGTGCCATTATGATGATTTGGGCGTATCGTCGTCGTCCACAGCAACAAATTTCCTGAGGAACCATGAAACAGTATCTTGAATTGATGAAAAAAGTGCTCGATGAGGGCACGCCGAAAAACGACCGCACCGGTACCGGTACGCTCTCCATTTTTGGCCACCAGATGCGCTTCAATCTGCAAGAAGGCTTCCCGCTGGTGACGACAAAGCGCTGCCACCTGCGCTCGATCATTCATGAACTGCTCTGGTTCCTGCAAGGTGATACCAACGTTGCGTATCTGCACGAAAATAACGTCTCAATCTGGGACGAGTGGGCAGATGAAAACGGCAACCTGGGCCCGGTTTACGGTAAGCAGTGGCGCGCATGGCCAACGCCTGATGGCCGCCATATTGACCAGATCACCACCGTGATGAACCAGCTGAAAAACGATCCGGACTCGCGCCGAATCATCGTTTCCGCCTGGAACGTCGGCGAGCTGGATAAAATGGCGCTGGCACCGTGCCACGCGTTCTTCCAGTTCTATGTGGCGGATGGAAAGCTTTCCTGCCAGCTCTACCAGCGCTCCTGTGACGTGTTCCTCGGCCTGCCGTTTAACATTGCCAGCTATGCGCTGTTAGTTCACATGATGGCGCAGCAGTGCGACCTGGAAGTGGGTGATTTTGTCTGGACCGGTGGGGATACCCATCTTTACAGCAACCATATGGAACAGACGCATCTCCAGCTGACCCGCGAACCGCGTGCGCTGCCGAAGCTGATTATCAAACGCAAACCGGCATCAATATTTGATTACCGCTTTGATGATTTCGAGATTGAGGGTTACGACCCGCATCCGGGCATCAAAGCGCCCGTCGCTATCTGATGCGATAAAGCGTGACACAACCGGTGCTATTTAGCGCCGGTTTTTTTTCGCCTTTATCCCGTTTCCCGAGGCGCTATCCAGAAAGCGTGCAACGCGCTGCAACTCTCCCAATTCTCCGGACAACACCTCGTAAAACGAGGATCCGTCGCTCGTCATCTTCACGGCGCTTCGCCACACTCCCGGTATGAAAAAAGAGAACGGTTTTACGCTTATCGAAACGCTTGTCGCCGTTTCGCTTGTCGTTATCCTCAGCGCCTCAGGTCTGTACGGCTGGGACAGCTGGCAACGACAGCAGCGGCTGTGGCAAACCGCCAGTCAGGTGCGAGATTACCTGCTGTTTCTGCGCAACCATGCCAACCGGCACAACAGCGACCATCTTATTACCCTTCAGCGGGTGGGAGGCGGGGACTGTCTGGTGAGCTCTGCCGTGCAGGGCTGTAAGAAGGAGAGTCCCTTTGTGCTGATTCCGCTCTGGCCTGAGGTCGAGGTCAGTGAGGTCACACCGTCGCTGGGGTTTTATGGATTAAGGGATACAGCGTGGGCAGGGCGGATACGCGTTCAAAACCGTGCCGGAGCATGGCTGATTATTGTCTCAAATGGAGGACGCATCAGGATGTGTCAGGTCTCTGAAGGAGGTTCATGTTGATGAGGCAGCGCGGTTTCTCACTGACTGAAGTGCTGATTGCCACGGCGATGAGCAGCCTTTTGCTGATAAGCGCGTCGCGTTTTTTACCCGGCTTACAGCGGGCAGTCTTACTGCAATCCGGCCAGAGAGAGCTGGAGGAAGAGGTCTGGCAACACCTGTTTGCCCTGGGCAAACAGCTTCAGCGTGCGGGGTACTGTGCGGGAAACTGTCAGGGACAGGCGCTGGTGACCGAGAGGCTTGGAGGCTGCGTCATTGTACGCTGGGATGCCAACAGTAACGGCAACTGGGATAGCAGCGCATCAGAAAATGACAGCACCGGTTTTCGTCTGGAATCCGGCGCGCTGGAAACCCAGCGTGGGGCGACGTCGTGTGAAGGAAAAGGGTGGGAAAAGCTCACGGACCCGGACAGGCTGGTAATCACGCGCTTTGTGGTGAGCAAAGTTGAACATGCCGGTTTTGCGCCAGAGGTAAATATCGAACTGGCCGCGATGCGTAAAGGCGGGCAGGGGGAGCCCTGGGAGGCTTCGTATACGGTCACGGGGCACAACCTGTGAATCGTCAACGCGGAATGTCTTCACTGGCCCTGGTTCTGCTTTTACTGGTGCTCGGTACCCTGATCCTGTCGGGTCTCAATCAGCAGCTGACAATATTTAGCGCGCTCGTTGGTGGCGAGAGCCGCTCGCTTCAGCAGCAGGCGAAGGTACAGTCCGCGCTTGAGTGGGGACGGGTTCAGAGCTGGTCATCAGAGCTGCAGGTTCAGTGCAAAAAGACATCGGCGTGGCGAGTCTGTTTGCGCCAGCTGAGTGAGGCGCGTGTACTGCTGATTGCCGGAGACAGTGACCTGCTGCTCTGGCGCGCAGGAGAGATTGTCGACGGGAAAATTCGCTTTTCGCCTCACGGCTGGAGTGATTTTTGTCCACTAAAGGAGAGCGCGTTATGTCAGCTGCCGTGAGCCGAGAAAAAGGGTTTAGCATGGTGGAGGTCCTGCTGGCGATGATGCTGCTGGTGATCGTCGTGACGGCTCTGTCGGGTTATCACCGGGCGCTGGCGGCGCGGTTTAGCGTGTTTAACCAGTATCGCCAGCTCTGGCACCATGCCTGGAATCAGTCTCAACTCTCAACAAATGTTCTCCCCGCAGGCTGGCAGGCCAGTCGGGGGCAGACAACGCTCGCAGGATGTGTCAGCATCACGGCTACACTTATTTCTCCTCTGGGGCGGCGCGGTGAGATAACGCGTCTGCATTGCCCGGTTAGCCAGTAGTCGGGAGCGTCTATGTTAAGGGTCTACCACTCAAATCGTCTGGATGTGCTGGAAGCACTGATGGAATTTATCGTTGAGCGCGAGCGGCTTGACGATCCTTTTGAGCCCGAAATGGTGCTGGTGCAGAGCACCGGTATGGCACAGTGGCTGCAAATGTCGCTTTCCCGTAAATTTGGCATAGCCGCGAATATTGATTTCCCGCTGCCCGCGAGCTTTATCTGGGAGATGTTTGTTCGCGTGTTGCCGGACATCCCCGAGCAGAGCGCCTTCAACAAGCAGGCCATGAGCTGGAAGCTGATGGCGCTGCTGCCGGACATGCTGCAGCGTGATGAATTCGCCATGCTGCGTCACTACCTCAATGACGATACCGACAAGCGCAAGCTGTTCCAGCTGGCATCGCGCACCGCCGATCTTTATGACCAATACCTTGTTTACCGTTCTGACTGGTTAATTCGTTGGGAAGCGGGCGAGTTGATTGAAGGCCTGCCGGAGGCGCAAATATGGCAGGCCCCGCTGTGGAAAGCGCTGGTAGAGCATACGGAGAAACTGGGCCAGCCTAAGTGGCACCGTGCCAATCTCTACGAGCGGTTTATCTCGATACTTGAAAATGCGTCGGAGCGCCCGGCCCTACTGCCGTCACGCGTTTTTATCTGCGGAATATCCGCATTACCCCCTGTCTATCTAAAGGCGTTGAATGCGCTGGGTAAGCATATTGATATCCATATTTTGTTTACCAACCCCTGCCGACAATACTGGGGGGATATCCTCGACGAACGCTGGCTTGCGCGGCTGGTGAGCCGCCAAAGAAAGCGCCTTTTTGAAGAACGTGCCGTCCCGCTGTTTAAAGACAGCTCGACTGCCGGGCAGCTTTTCGATGAAGACGGTATCCAGAACCTGCCCAATCCGCTGCTTGCCTCATGGGGGAAGCTGGGACGTGACTACATTCATATGCTTTCAGACATCACTTCCTCAGGAGAAGGTGACGTGGATGCCTTTGTTGAGATCGCCCCGGACAGCCTGCTACATAATATTCAGTTAGATATCCTGGATCTGGAAAATCGTGCCGTCATGGGCGTGACGGCGAACGAGTTCGAACGCAGCGATAATAAGCGAAAACTGGATCCTGACGATCGCAGCGTCACGATCCACGTTTGCCACAGCCCGCAGCGTGAGGTCGAAGTGCTTCACGATCAACTGCTGGCGATGCTGCAGGAGGATCCCGATCTGACGCCACGCGATATCGTGGTGATGGTGGCGGATATCGACAGCTACAGTCCCTTTATTCAGGCCGTCTTTGGCAGCGCGACGGGCGAGCGATACCTGCCTTACGCTATCTCTGACCGTCGTGCCCGTCAGTCGCATCCGGTATTGCAGGCGTTTATCACTCTTCTGTCACTGCCGGATAGCCGCTTTATCTCCGAAGATGTCCTGGCATTGCTGGATGTTCCCGTACTGGCTACACGCTTCAACATCAATGAAGAGGGCCTGCGCTACCTTCGCCAGTGGGTGAATGAGTCTGGCGTTCGCTGGGGGATCGATGACGATAACGTTCAGGAGTTCGAGCTTCCCCCAACCGGGCAGCACACCTGGCGATTTGGCCTGACGCGTATGCTGCTGGGCTACGCCATGGAGAGCAGCCAGGGCGAGTGGAATGAGGTGCTGCCTTACGATGAGTCCAGCGGGTTAATTGCTGAACTGGTGGGGCATTTAGCGTCGCTATTAATGCAGCTTAACCGCTGGCGATATGCGCTGTTGCAGCCGCGTCCACTTGAAGAATGGCTCCCGGTTTGCAGGGCGTTGCTTAATGATTTCTTCCTGCCGGACAATGACACCGAAGCGGCCATGGCGCTGATTGAAACCCAGTGGCAGGCTATCATCGATGAAGGCGTGAATTCCCACTATCAGGAGGCCATCCCGCTGTCGCTATTGCGGGATGAGCTGACGCAGCGGCTTGACCAGGAGCGAATCAGCCAGCGTTTCCTGGCGGGTCCTGTCAATATCTGTACCCTGATGCCCATGCGCTCTATCCCGTTCAGGGTGGTCTGCCTGCTTGGCATGAACGACGGTGTGTATCCGCGGGCGCTGCCGCCGCTGGGGTTCGACTTGATGAGCGCAAACCCAAAACGGGGCGATCGTAGCCGCCGTGATGATGACCGCTACCTCTTCCTTGAAGCGCTCATTTCCGCTCAGAGTAAGCTCTATATCAGCTATATCGGTCGTTCCATTCAGGACAACAGCGAGCGTTTCCCCTCTGTACTGGTGCAGGAGCTGGTGGACTATATCGGCCAGAGCCACTACCTGCCGGGAGATGAAGCGCGCAACTGCGATGAAAGCGAGCAGAGGGTGAAAGCCCATATCACCTGTTTCCACAGCCGCATGCCGTTTGATCCGGTGAACTATATTGCCAGCGAGCACCAGAGCTATGCACAGGAGTGGCTACCGGCGGCGAAAAAAGAGGGAAGTGCGCATACCGATTTCATTCAGGAACTTGATCCGCACCCAATCGACACTCTGACCTTCGAACAGCTTCAGCGGTTTTGGGCGCATCCGGTGCGCGCCTTCTTCCAGCAACGACTGCAGGTCAACTTCCGCTCTGAAGAGAGCGAAATTCCTGAGGCAGAGCCGTTTACGCTGGAAGGTCTGGAGCGCTACCAGTTAAACCTGCAGCTGCTGAATGCGCTGGTTGAAGAGGAAGATGCGGACAAGCTTTACCGCCGCTACCGCGCTGCGGGTCAGCTGCCCTACGGCGCGTTCGGGGAAATTGTCTGGGAGGCGCAGTGCCAGGAGATGACCGCTCTGGCGGAGCGCGTGAGAGCGTGCCGACAGCCGGGGAAAAGTATTGAAATCGATCTCAACTGCAACGGGGTACAGCTCACGGGCTGGTTAACCCAGGTTCAGCCGGACGGGCTGCTGCGCTGGCGGCCCTCCATGCTGAGCGTTTCGCAGGGATTGCAACTCTGGCTGGAACATCTTGTCTACAGTGCGGGGGGTCATAAAGGTGAAAGCCGGATTTTCGTGCGCAAAGAGGGCGAATGGCGCTTCCCGCCGATGGAAGCCGAGCAGGCGTTAGGTTATCTGTCTTTGTACATTGAAGGCTACCGTCAGGGAATGAACAAACCGCTCCTGTTACTACCGGAAAGTGGCGGCGCCTGGATAAAAGCCTGTTATGACACGCAGAATGATGCGATGTTAACGGATGAATCTTCGCTGCAGAAAGCACGCAGTAAATTTATGCAGGCCTATGAAGGTAACATGATGGTGCGTGGCGAAGGTGAAGATGTCTGGTATCAGCGCTTATGGCGAACCCTTGAGCCAGAGTACTTCGAGGCTATCACGGAAGAGGCGCAGCGCTACCTGCTGCCGTTGTTTAAATTTAATCAGTCCTGAGTGTTGTATAAAAATTGCGCAGCATGGGGTGTTCATTTATGATGCACTTCTTATCACGGACTGATGTACCCAATAAAGAGATGTTGGCGTGTCCAGCACGCAATGTGTTAATGATGTAGCCGTGATAAAGAGGTAGCACCTTGTTTAAAGCGTTTGTTTTGTTTTTCGCCCTCTGGGTACCCGTCACTCAGGCAGACTCCGGTTGGCAACCCGTTCAGGAAACTATTCGTAAAAGCGAAAAAGATACCCGTCAATATCAGGCTATTCGTCTTGATAACGGCATGACCGTACTGCTGGTTTCCGATCCGCAGGCGGTGAAATCCCTTTCGGCATTAGTGGTGCCGGTTGGATCGCTGGAAGATCCTGACGCTCATCCTGGGCTTGCACACTATCTGGAACATATGACGCTGATGGGGTCAAAAAAATACCCGCAGCCAGATAGCCTGTCCGAATTTCTGAAAATGCATGGCGGCAGCCACAATGCCAGCACGGCACCGTACCGCACGGCCTTTTATCTTGAAGTCGAAAATGATGCGCTGGAAGGGGCGGTCGATCGCCTTGCTGATTCCATCGCCGCGCCGTTGCTGGATAAAAAATATGCCGATCGTGAACGCAATGCGGTGAATGCCGAGCTGACCATGGCCCGCACGCGAGACGGTATGCGCATGGCCCAGGTCAGTGCCGAAACCATCAACCCTGCACACCCGGGTTCGCGTTTCTCCGGCGGTAACCTTGAGACGTTAAGCGACAAACCGAACAGCCCGGTGCTGGATGCCCTGCACGCGTTTCGCGATAAATACTACTCCGCCAACCTGATGAAAGCGGTCATCTACAGCAATAAACCGTTGCCGGAGCTGGCAGACATGGCGGCTAAAACGTTTGGCCGGGTGCCGAATAAAAATATCGACCTGCCGCAAATAAACGTCCCGGTGGTTACGGACGCGCAAAAAGGCATCGTTATCCACTACGTGCCGGCGCTGCCGCGCAAAGTGCTGCGCGTGGAATTCCGCATCGATAACAACACCGCACAGTTCCGCAGTAAAACCGATGAGCTGGTCACCTACCTGATAGGTAACCGTAGCCCGGGTACGCTGTCTGACTGGCTGCAAAAACAGGGGCTGGTGGAAGGCATTCGCGCCGACTCCGATCCGGTTGTGAACGGCAATAGCGGCGTGCTGGCGATCTCCGCCACCCTGACCGACAAAGGACAGGCCAACCGTGATGAAGTCGTGGCGGCGATCTTCAGCTACCTCTCTTTACTTCGCGAGAAAGGCGTCGATAAGCGCTATTTTGATGAACTTGCCCACGTGCTGGATCTCGATTTCCGTTACCCGTCCATCACCCGCGACATGGATTACGTTGAGTGGCTGGCGGATACCATGATCCGCGTGCCGGTGGAACATACCCTCGATGCGGTAAATATTGCCGACCGGTATGACGCCGGGGCGGTAAAATCCCGCCTGGCGATGATGACGCCGGAGAATGCCCGCATCTGGTTCATCAGCCCGAACGAACCGCATAACAAGACGGCGTACTTTGTCGATGCCCCTTATCAGGTAGATAAAATCAGCGCACAGACCTTCGCCGACTGGCAGAAAAAGGCCGGGGAGATTGCGTTGAAGCTGCCGGAGCTGAACCCCTATATTCCGGATGACTTCTCGCTGACCAAAACGACTAAAGATTACCCGCACCCGGCGCTGATCATTGATGAGCCAACGCTGCGCGTCGTGTATACCCCAAGCCGCTATTTCGCCAGCGAGCCAAAGGCCGATGTCAGCGTGGTGCTGCGTAATCCAAAAGCGATGAACAGCGCCAAAAATCAGGTGATGTTCGCGCTCAATGATTATCTCGCCGGGATTGCGCTCGATCAGCTCAGCAACCAGGCGGCCGTGGGCGGCATCAGCTTCTCCACCAACGCCAACAACGGTTTGATGCTCAATGCAAACGGCTATACCCAGCGTTTGCCTCAGCTGTTCCAGGCACTGCTGGAAGGGTATTTCAGCTACACGCCGACGGAAGAGCAGCTTGAGCAGGCCAAATCGTGGTACGCCCAGATGATGGATTCTGCGGAGAAGGGCAAAGCTTACGATCTGGCGCTTATGCCGGCGCAAATGCTGTCGCAGGTTCCTTATTTCCAGCGAGAAGACCGCCGCGCGCTGCTGCCTTCGATCACCTTAAAAGACGTGCTGGCGTACCGTGACGCGCTGAAAACCAACACGCGTCCGGAGTTCCTGATCGTCGGCAACATGAGTGAGGATCAGGCCAAAACCCTGGCGGAGAATGTGCGCACTCAGCTCGGTTCGAAAGGCGACGAGTGGTGCCGCAACCAGGACGTGCTGGTTGAGAAAAAGCAGAATGTGATTTTTGAAAAGACGGGTAACAGCACGGATTCCGCGCTGGCCGCGGTCTTTGTGCCAACGGGGTATGATGAATTCGCCAGCTCAGCGCAGAGCGCCGTGCTGGGACAAATTATTCAGCCGTGGTTCTATAACCAGTTACGCACAGAAGAGCAGCTTGGCTACGCTGTATTTGCCTTCTCCATGAACGTCGGCCGACAGTGGGGGCTGGGCTTCCTGCTGCAAAGCAGCGACAAACAGCCGGCGTATCTCTGGCAGCGTTACCAGGCCTTCTTCCCGCAGGTGGAAGCAAAGCTGCGCGCGATGAAGCCGGAAGAGTTTGCTCAGATCCAGCAGGCCGTCATCGCGCAGGTAATGCAGCCGCCGCAGACGCTGGGTGAAGAAGCCTCGCAGCTGAGCAAAGATTTCGATCGCGGTAATCTGAATTTTGATTCGCGTGATAAAGTAGTGGCCGAGATAAAACAGCTGACGCCGCAGAAGGTTGCCGACTTCTTCCATCAGGCGGTTATTAAGCCGCAGGGTATCACCATCCTGTCCCAGGTTTCCGGTAGCCAGAACGGGAAAACGGAGTACGTGAACCCGAAAGGCTGGAAAGTCTGGAAAAGCGTCAGCGCGCTGCAGCAATCTATGCCCTGGAGTAAGAAAGAATGACCGATACCGCTGAGACCCTTGATCCCTTACGTTTACCTCTGCAGGGTGAACGATTGATTGAAGCCTCAGCGGGAACGGGAAAAACCTTCACCATCGCCGCCCTTTATCTGCGTCTGCTGCTGGGGCTTGGCGGCAACGCCGCTTTTCCACGCCCTTTGAGCGTGGAGGAGCTGCTGGTGGTGACCTTCACCGAGGCTGCCACCGCTGAGCTGCGGGGCCGTATTCGTACCAATATCCACGAGCTACGCATCGCCTGTCTGCGTCAGAGCACGGATAACCCTCTCTACGCGAGCCTTCTGGAAGAGATTGCCGATAAGCAACAGGCAGCACAGTGGCTGCTCCTCGCCGAACGACAGATGGACGAAGCGTCCGTCTTCACCATTCACGGTTTTTGCCAGCGCATGCTGAGCCTGAATGCGTTTGAATCCGGCATGCTGTTCGAACAGCAGCTTATTGAAGATGAATCCGTGCTTCGCTATCAGGCCTGCGCGGATTTCTGGCGTCGCCATTGCTACCCGTTACCGCGCGATATCGCCGAAGCCGTACACGCGTTGTGGAAGGGCCCGGAGGCGCTGCTGCGCGCTATCGATCGTTATCTGCAGGGGGAAGCGCCGGTCATCAAATCCCCGCCGCCGGCAGATGAAACGCTGGCCTCACGGCATGAAAAGATCATCGCGCAGATTGCCGACATCAAGCAAAAATGGCTTGAGTCCGTTGGCGAGATTGACGCAATCATCGAAAATTCCGGGATTGACCGACGCAAGTTTAACCGTGGCAATCAGGGGAAATGGATCGACAAGATCAGCGCCTGGGCGCAGGAAGAGACGCGAGGCTACCAGCTCCCGGACGCGCTGGAGAAATTCTCCCAACGTTTCCTGGTTGAGCGGACCAAAGCCGACGGCATTGTCCCTGAGCATCCCCTGTTTGTGGCGATTGAATTCCTGCTGGCGGAGCCCTTAACCCTCAACGATCTGATGATTACCCGCGCCATGACGGAAATTCGCGAAGCCGTCGCGCGTGAGAAACGCCGCCGGGGTGAACTGGGTTTCGACGATATGCTGAGCCGCCTCGATGCGGCGCTGTGCAGTGAAAACGGTGAAGCGCTTGCCGCCGCGATCCGCACCCGTTTCCCGGTAGCGATGATCGACGAATTTCAGGATACCGACCCGCAGCAGTACCACATTTTTCGCCGTATCTGGCGCCAGCAGCCCGACACCGCGCTGCTGTTAATCGGCGATCCGAAACAGGCTATCTACGCCTTCCGCGGTGCGGATATTTTCACCTACATGAAAGCCCGCAGTGAGGTTGACGCGCACTACACGCTCGATACCAACTGGCGCTCCTCTCCCGGCATGGTGGAAAGCGTCAACGGGCTCTTCAGCCGCATGGATACGGCGTTTATGTTCCGGGAGATCCCGTTTCAGCCGGTAAAGTTTGCTGAGAAAAATGCCTCGTTGCGCTTCGAGTTCAACGGCGAGACGCAGCCTGCCATGAACTTCTGGCTGCTGGATGGGGAAGGCTGCGGCGTTGCCGACTATCAAAATGCCATGGCCCAGCACTGTGCCGCGCAAATCCGTGACTGGCTCAGTGCGGGTGCGCGCGGTGACGCGCTGCTGTGGAAGGGGGATAACCCCACCCCGGTAAAGGCATCAGATATTACGGTACTGGTGCGTAGCCGTCAGGAGGCCGCGCTCATCCGCGACGCCCTGACGTTACTGAATATCCCCTCCGTCTACCTCTCAAACCGCGACAGCGTCTTTGAAACGCTGGAAGCGCAGGAGATGCTATGGCTGCTGCAGGCCGTGCTGGCCCCGGAGCGGGAAAGCACGCTGCGCAGCGCACTGGCGAGCGCGATGCTCGGGCTGAACGCGCGGGATATTGATGCGCTCAACAATGACGAAGCCGCATGGGATGCCGTGGTCGAAGAGTTTGTTCGCTACCGAGAAAAATGGCAGAAGCGCGGGGTAATGGCAATGGTGCGCGAGCTCATGGCGCAGCGCCACATTGCGGAGAATATGCTGGCGACAGCAGGCGGCGAGCGCCGTTTGACCGATATTTTACATATCAGCGAACTGTTGCAGGAAGCGGGTACGCAGCTGGAGAGCGAGCACGCTCTGGTGCGCTGGCTGGCGCAGCAGATTGCCGATCCGAACAGCAATTCGTCCAGCCAGCAGATGCGCCTCGAGAGTGATAAACATCTGGTGCAGATCGTCACCATTCACAAATCAAAAGGCCTGGAATATCCGCTGGTCTGGCTGCCGTTTATCGCCAATTACCGCGTGCAGGATCAGGCCTTTTACCACGATCGCGAATCGTTTGAGGCGGTGCTCGATCTCAGCAACGCGGAGTCCAGCGTTGAGCTGGCAGAGGCCGAACGTCTGGCGGAAGATTTACGCCTGCTCTACGTAGCGCTGACCCGTTCGGTCTGGCACTGCAGCCTGGGCGTTGCGCCTCTGTTCCGGCGTCGGGGCGAAAAGAGCGGGGAGAGCGATTTTCATCTGAGCGCGCTGGGACGGCTTATTCAGAAGGGTGAACCCAAAGACGCGGCGGGCCTGCGCCAGTGCATCGAATCCCTTTGCTCTGAGCATGTTGCCCTGCATATTCCTTCGCTGCCCGACAACAGCCGCTGGCAGATGCCGGAGCTGCGTGATTCTGCGCTCCATGCCCGCCAGGTTGTGCGTACGATAGCCGACGACTGGCGCGTCACCAGCTACTCCGGTTTACAACAGCACGGGCAGAGTATCGCTCAGGATCTGATGCCAAAACTGGACGTGGATGCCGCGGGGGCCGGTAGCGTACCCGCTGAGCCGGTGCTCACGCCGCACCAGTTCCCGCGCGGCGCTTCTCCAGGCACGTTTTTGCACAGCCTGTTTGAAGAGCTGGATTTTACCCAGCCGGTTTCCGAAGAGTGGGTGCTGAAGATGTTACAGAGCGGTGGTTACGACGCGCATTGGCAGCCGGTTCTCACCGACTGGATCCGCGCGGTTCTGCATGCTCCGCTCACCGCGCAGGGGATCTCGCTTAGCCAGTTGACTACCAAAGATAAGCAGGTGGAGATGGAGTTTTATCTCCCCATCGCCAGTCCGCTCAGGGCAGAGGCGCTTGATGCGGTGATCCGCGAGTACGATCCGTTATCCGCCGGGTGCCCGCCGCTGAACTTCCGCCAGGTGCAGGGGATGCTCAAAGGTTTTATCGACCTGGTTTTCCGCCACGAAGGGCGCTACTACCTGCTGGATTACAAATCGAACTGGCTGGGTGAAAGCAGCGAAGCCTACACGCAAGACGCGATGGCCGCGGCCATGCAAATGCATCGCTACGATCTGCAGTACCAGCTTTACACCCTGGCGCTGCACCGTTACCTGCGTCATCGCATGGCCGACTACCGCTACGAAGCGCATTTTGGCGGCGTAATTTACCTGTTCCTGCGCGGAGTGGATGCTAACGACCCGCGTTCCGGCATCTTTAGCACGCGTCCGGCTGCGGAACTGATTGAAAAAATGGATAACCTGTTTGCTGCAGGCACGGAGGAGGTGGCATGACGATGCAGGCGCTACTGCTGGACGCGGTTGAACAACGATTACTGCGCCACCTGGATGTTCAGTTCGCCATGATGGTGGCAGGCGAGGAGCCTGCCGTCATGCTTGCCGCCGCCATTCTGAGCAAAGACGCGGGGGAGGGGCACGTGTGTCTGCCGCTGTCGCGTCTGGCGGTGGATGAGAAGATGCCTCCGGTTTTACAGGCGTGCTTCGCACTGCTGGGTGACGCAGTGGACTGGCAGGAGATACTACTCGGCTCGCCTGCCGTGAGCGGAGCCGATACCGGGACGCCGATGATCCTTGTCGGCGAGCGTTTGTATCTTAATCGGCTCTGGCGTAACGAACTGACGGTAGCGCGCTTTTTCAGCGAGACCAACGCCCCGCTTCCCTGCGATGAAGCACAGCTCCGGCAAACGCTGGATACGCTGTTCACCTCTGACGACGAGACAGACTGGCAGAAAGTGGCGGCTGCCGTGGCCTTAACGCGACGGATCTCGGTGATTTCTGGCGGCCCGGGTACCGGGAAAACGACCACCGTGGCAAAACTGCTTGCCGCGTTGATTCAGTTATCGGGTGAGCAAAAGTGCCGTATTCGCCTGGCGGCCCCCACCGGTAAAGCGGCGGCACGTCTGACGGAGTCGTTAGGCGGCGCGCTGCAAAAGCTGCCGCTAACCGGTGAGCAGCTTGCGCTTTTCCCCAATGAGGCCAGCACGCTGCACCGTTTGCTTGGTGCACAGCCGGGTAGCCAGCGTCTGCGCTATCATGCCGGTAATCCGCTGCACCTTGACGTGCTGGTGGTGGATGAAGCCTCAATGATTGACCTGACGATGATGTCGCGTTTGATCGATGCGCTCCCGCCGCACGCGCGCGTCATTTTCCTCGGCGATCGTGACCAGCTTGCCTCCGTGGAGGCGGGGGCGGTACTGGGTGATATCTGCACCTATGCCAGCCTGGGATATACCGCTGAACGCGCTCAGGAGTTAGCCCGTCTCACCGGATGCTCGCTCACCTCTGAAAACCATTCGCTAGCAGGGGCGCTTCGCGACAGCCTGTGTCTGCTGCAAAAAAGCTACCGTTTCGGCAGCGACTCCGGCATCGGCCAGCTTGCGGCAGCGGTGAACCGGGGCGACCGGCGCGCCACCACGGCGGTATTTGACGGAACCTTTAAGGATATTGAGAAAAAATCGCTGCAAAGCGCGGAAGAGTATCAGGCGATGCTTGACGACGCCCTGCAGGGGTACCAGCGCTTTCTGACGGACGTACAACAGCAAAGTACGCCGGAGCAGGTCATTGCCTCGTTTGGCGAATATCAGTTGCTCTGTGCGCTGAGGGAAGGCCCCTTTGGTGTCCGGGGTCTTAACGACAGGCTGGAACAGCTGCTGGCGCAAAAACGCAAAATTAACCGTACCCCGCACTCGCGCTGGTATGAAGGGCGACCGGTGATGATCTCCCGTAACGACAGCGCGCTGGGATTGTTTAACGGGGATATCGGGATTGCGCTCGACTGCGGTCAGGGACTGCGCGTCTGGTTCCAGATGCCGGACGGGAGCGTGAAGTCTTTCCAGCCCAGCCGTTTGCCCGAGCATGAAACCGCCTGGGCGATGACGGTGCATAAATCCCAGGGCTCCGAATTTAACCACGCGGCGCTGATCCTGCCCACGCAGCTTTCCCCCGTCATTACCCGCGAGCTGATCTATACCGCCATAACGCGCGCGCGTCAGCGCCTGTCGCTGTATACCGATGAACGCGTGCTGGTGCAGGCGATTGCCACCCGTACGGAACGTCGAAGCGGGCTGGGCGCGATATTTGAGTCCCTCTGAACGAAAGCCCTCGCCGGACGGTGAGGGCGTCGTATTATCCCAGGTCAGCCATCAGCACTTTTGAGCGGCGCTGATAGTTGTACATCTCTTTCTTCGTCTCCGGCAGAGAATCGATATCCACCGGCGTAAACCCGCGCTCCTGGAACCAGTGAATGCTGCGCGTCGTCAGGACGAACAGCTTGCTCAGCCCCATCTGGCGCGCCTGTGCCGCCACGCGCTCAAGCAGCATTTCACCGCGAGAAGAGCTGCGGTAATCAGGATGCACTGCCACGCAGGCCATTTCACCGATCTTCTCTTCCGGGAACGGATAGAGCGCGGCGCAGGCGATGGTCAGGTTATCGCGCTGAATAATGGTGAATTTGTCGATCTCCATCTCCAGCTGTTCGCGTGAGCGACGCACCAGAATACCCTGCTGTTCCAGCGGGCGGATCAGTTCCAGAATGCCGCCGATATCGTTGATGGTGGCGCGGCGGATCTGCTCCGCACTCTCCATCACAATCTGTGTACCAATACCGTCGCGGGAGAACAGCTCCTGCAGCAATGCCCCGTCTTCCTGATAGCTGATCAGGTGGCTGCGGCGCACGCCGCTGCGGCAGGCCTTCACGGCGCCACGCAGGAAGCGGACGGTGCCGGAGTGGTAATCGCCTTCGGCTTCCAGCGCCTCCACGCGGGCCTGGGCTTCGTTCGGGAAGAGTTCCGGCACGATTGTTCCTTCATCGTTCACCACGCCCTGGGAGGAGCAGAACCCAATCATTTTTTCCGCCTTCAGCTTGATCGCCAGCTGCGTGGCAATCTCTTCAGAGGTCAGGTTAAAGCTTTCGCCGGTCACGGAAACGGCGACCGGGCCCATCAGCACGATGGCACCGCTGTCCAGCTGGCGATGAATGGCTTCTTCATCAATACGACGAATACGGCCGCTGTGACAGTAATCCACGCCATCGTCCACGCCGAGCGGCTGGGCAATGATAAAGTTGCCGCTCACGACGTTGATATGCGCCCCCTGCAGCGGCGTGTTGTTCAGGCTCATGGACAGACGAGCGGTAATATCCAGCTGCAGCAGACCCGCCGCCTGTTTCACCAGCTCAAGGGTTTTGGCATCGGTGACGCGGGTATGTTTGTGGTAAATCGGCTCGTGGTGGTGAGCGGCCAGGTTGGCGTCGATCTGCGGACGCGCGCCATACACCACCACCAGGCGGATCCCCAGGCTGTGCAGCAGGCCAATGTCATTGACGATGCTGGAAAAATTTTCATGCTCAATGGCTTCGCCGCCAAGCATGATGACAAACGTTTTTCCCCGATGGGCGTTGATATAGGGAACAGAATGGCGGAATCCCTGGACCAGTTCGGTTCTACGTTCCTTCACCATGGCACAACCCTTAATGAATGTTTATTCGTAATTTGTGTATTTTTATTCGATTGTGGTCGCGTGTGCAAGCGCAAATTTTCCGCGACCCACAGAAATTGGTAAGTAATCCGTGCGTTAGCGTATGATTGTTTACCCTTTTATAGATGACAGTTTATGCGTCATTCGTTAAAGTTTTCGGTCAATCTGGACATTTTGTATATCAGTCAGTGTTCTTGCTCGGGAGAAGCATGTCGGGATCCAATTCAGCAATAAGCCGCCGCCGTTTGTTAAAAGGGGCCGGGGCAATGTGGTTGCTTAGCGTCAGTCAGGTCGGTCTTGCCGCCACCAGCCAGGTCGTGGCGGTGCGCGTCTGGCCATCGTCGACCTATACGCGCGTGACGGTCGAATCCAATCGCGTGCTGAAATATAAGCAATTTGCCCTCAGCAACCCGGAGCGTGTGGTGGTGGATCTCGAAGGCGTTAACCTCAACTCCGTGCTGAAAGGAATGGCGGCGCAGATCCGCGGTGACGATCCGTTTATTAAATCGGCGCGCGTCGGGCAGTTTGATCCGCAAACCGTGCGCATGGTGTTTGAACTGAAGCAGAACGTTAAGCCGCAGCTATTTGCCCTGGCGCCTGTTGCGACCTTCAAAGAGCGCCTGGTGATGGATCTCTACCCGGCCAATGCGACGGATATTCAGGATCCGCTTCTTGCCCTGCTGGAGGATTACAACAAGGGCGATTTGGAGCGTCAGGTGCCCCCTGCGCAAAGCGGTCCGCAGCCGGGGAAAGCAGGGCGCGATCGTCCGATTGTGATCATGCTTGATCCTGGCCACGGTGGCGAAGACTCTGGCGCGGTGGGGAAATACCGTACGCGTGAAAAAGACGTGGTGCTGCAAATTGCGCGCCGCCTGAAAGCGTTGATTGATAAAGAAGGCAATATGCGCGCCTATATGACGCGCAATGAAGACGTCTTTATTCCGCTGAAAGTGCGCGTCGCAAAAGCGCAGAAGCAGCGCGCCGATTTGTTCGTCTCGATCCATGCGGATGCGTTTACCAGTCGTCAGCCAAGCGGCTCGTCGGTGTTTGCGCTCTCGACCAAAGGCGCGACCAGTACCGCCGCGAGATACCTTGCGGACACCCAGAACGCCTCTGACCTGATTGGTGGCGTGGGTAAAAGCGGCGATCGCTACGTCGACCACACCATGTTTGATATGGTGCAGTCGCTGACCATTAACGACAGCCTGAAGTTTGGTAAAGCGGTGCTGGGCAAGCTGGGCAACATCAATAAGCTGCATAAAAACAGCGTTGAACAGGCCGGGTTTGCGGTACTCAAGGCGCCGGACATCCCGTCCATCCTCGTTGAAACCGCGTTTATCAGTAACGTGGAGGAGGAGCGTAAGCTCAAGACGGCAAAATTCCAGCAGGAGGTTGCGGAGTCGATTCTTGCAGGGATTCGTGCGTATTTCTCTGACGGGGCGACGCTGGCGCGGCGCGGGTAGATCTTTTGGCCGGGTTCACGCCCGGCAAATTCACAAACGACAGATACAAAAAAACACCCTTAAGGGTGTTTATTGTTTTAGAAGTGTTGGTTGCGGGGGCCGGATTTGAACCGACGACCTTCGGGTTATGAGCCCGACGAGCTACCAGGCTGCTCCACCCCGCGTCCGTCATTCTACTCTTGTAGAAGCTTACTTCTTCAAATTTGATTGGTTGCGGGGGCCGGATTTGA
>NZ_QPFW01000184.1:0-24250 GCF_008122455.1 Enterobacter sp. C6 | reverse complement strand
GTTCAGCCCGTTCCTGGCAATGCCCGCGTGGACTTTGGTATCGACCGGGTTAACGGAGACGGCCTTCACCTCCACCAGCAGATCGTGCTCGCCGGGCTGCGGCATCGGCGGGGTGATTTCAATGAAGGTAGAGGGATTTTCAGGGTTAACGGCGATGGCTTTCACTGACATGGTGTGCTCCTCAATGGCATGCGTTTTGTTGAGGCTAGTCTATTAAGTGGCCAGTTGCATGATAAGATGGACAATCAAGAACTCAGCGTTCGTACAGGATGAACAATCATGTTTAAGCAGCTGCAGGATATGGCGCTGTTCGCGCTGGTGGCGGAGATGGGCAGCTTTACCGCTGCGGCGCAGAAGGCGGAACTGCCGAAATCCAGCGTCAGCCAGCGTATTAGCCAGCTGGAGCAGCAGGTGGGTATCCGCCTGCTTAACCGCACCACGCGCAGGATCAGCCTCACGTTTGCGGGCGAGCACTATCTGGTGCACTGCCGCGAAATGCTGGCGGCCAGCGAGCGGGCGGAGTACGCCATTCAGCGCCTGCGCGAAAACCCGAGCGGGCGGCTGCGCATCACCTGTCCGGCTGGGATTGGGGCGACGCTGCTGGCACACATGAATGCAGAGTTCCAGCTTCGCTATCCTGAGGTTTCGCTGGACGTGTCGATCTCTGATGACGTGGTGGACCTGGTCGAGGCCGGGTTTGACGTGGCGCTGCGTACCGGCAAGCCGCAGGACTCCTCCCTGATTGGCCGCATGATCGGGCACTGCCCGCGCTACATGCTGGCTTCGCCGGACTATCTGGCGCGCCGGGCGCCGCTGACGCATCCCCGTCAGTTGGTGGAGCACCGCAGCATTACGCATCGGGCTTGGTCAGAGTGGCTTCTGCGAAGCGAGAGCGAGGATTACCGCTACCTGCCGGATAACGCGCACATGACCGATAACCTGGTATACGCCCGCGAATGTGCGATTGCCGGTGCGGGGGTTACGCTGCTTCCTGCATTTCTACTGGAAGATAAAGTTGAAAAGGGCGCGCTGGTGCAGGTGCTGCCGGAGTGGAATGTTGAAGGTAACGATCTGTGGCTGGCGTACCCAAGCCGCAAGCTGAATTCACCCGCGCTGATGAGCTATATCGACTTTGCAATGCAGTTTGATGAGGTGAAGCGGTATTACGTGGGTGGGTGATTTTGTGCGGCCTGATGCCCTCACCCTGGCCCTCTCCCACGGGGAGAGGGTACAAACATAAAAAACGGCAACCGAAGTTGCCGTTTTGCTTTTATTTCGCAATACGCTTGTACTTAATACGCTTCGGCTCCAGCGCGTCGGCGCCCAGCGTGCGTTTCTTGTACTCTTCGTATTCGGTGAAGTTACCTTCGAAGAACTCCACTTTACCTTCGTCCTGGTAGTCCAGGATGTGGGTCGCGATACGGTCCAGGAACCAGCGGTCGTGCGAGATAACCATCGCGCAGCCCGGGAACTCCAGCAGGGCGTTTTCCAGCGCGCGCAGGGTTTCGATATCCAGGTCGTTGGTTGGTTCATCGAGCAGCAGAACGTTACCGCCCACCTGCAGCAGCTTCGCCAGGTGCAGACGACCGCGCTCACCGCCGGACAGCTCGCCCACGCGTTTGCCCTGATCGGTGCCTTTAAAGTTAAAGCGACCAACGTAGGCGCGGCTTGGCATCTCGGTGTTGCCGATACGCATGATATCCAGACCGCCGGAGACTTCTTCCCACACGGTTTTGCTGTTATCCATCGCGTCACGGAACTGGTCAACGGAGGCCAGCTTCACGGTTTCACCCAGGGTGATTGAGCCGCTATCAGGCTGTTCCTGACCGGACATCATGCGGAACAGGGTTGATTTACCCGCGCCGTTCGGACCGATGATCCCGACGATAGCGCCTTTCGGTACGGAGAAGGTCAGGTCGTCGATCAACAGGCGGTCGCCGTAAGACTTGCGCAGGTTGGTCACTTCAACCACTTTATCCCCCAGACGTGCTCCAGGTGGAATAAACAGTTCGTTGGTTTCGTTACGTTTCTGGTATTCGGTGTTGTTCAGCTCTTCGAAGCGTGCCAGACGGGCTTTGCCCTTAGACTGACGGCCTTTCGCGCCCTGACGCACCCACTCCAGCTCTTTCTCGATAGACTTACGACGGGCCGCTTCCTGAGACGCTTCCTGAGCCAGACGCTGATCTTTCTGCTCCAGCCAGGAGGAGTAGTTGCCTTCCCACGGAATACCTTCGCCGCGGTCCAGCTCCAGGATCCAGCCGGCGACGTTGTCGAGGAAGTAACGGTCGTGGGTGATCGCCACAACGGTGCCTTCGAAGTCGTGCAGGAAGCGTTCCAGCCACGCCACGGATTCCGCATCCAGGTGGTTGGTCGGTTCGTCGAGCAGCAGCATGTCTGGTTTTTCCAGCAGCAGGCGGCACAGCGCCACGCGGCGGCGTTCACCACCGGAGAGGTTCGCGATTTTCGCATCCCAGTCCGGCAGACGCAGGGCATCAGCTGCGCGCTCCAGCTGCACGTTCAGGTTGTGACCGTCGTGCGCCTGGATGATCTCTTCATACTTGCCCTGCTGTGCGGCCAGCTTGTCGAAGTCCGCATCCGGTTCGGCGTATTTGGCATACACTTCATCCAGACCTTTCAGGGCGTTAACCACTTCGGAAACCGCTTCTTCAACGGACTCACGCACGGTGTGTTCCGGATTCAGCTGAGGTTCCTGCGGCAGGTAGCCGATCTTGATGCCAGGCTGCGGACGGGCTTCACCTTCGATGTCTGTATCAATGCCGGCCATGATGCGCAGCAGGGTGGACTTACCGGCACCGTTGAGACCCAGAACACCGATTTTTGCGCCCGGGAAGAAGCTCAGCGAGATATTTTTAAGAATATGACGTTTCGGCGGGACAACTTTGCCGACACGATGCATGGTATAAACGAATTGAGCCACGTTGGACTTCGCCTCTTTTATCGTAATGAGAAGGAATTTCAGCCTCGAAGTGTAGCCTTTTTCACGGCCTAATCCCAGCCAGGAACGTCGGGAGTGTTAAAACGCGCAAGAAAGGTAAAAAAGTGTCCATGACGTGGCGCGTTGAAGGATGCCTGGTTAGCATAAGTTAATTAGACTTTGACGTGGCAAGACGCTGCAATTGACGAAAAAACAATGAGGAAGAGCTTGTGGAAAAAGCCAAACGGGTGGTCTGGCGTCTGCTGGCTGCCAGCGTATGCGTAATGGCGGTAAGCCAGGCGGTGCATGCCGATTCACTGGATGAACAACGTAACCGCTACGCCCAGATTAAACAGGCGTGGGACAACAAGCAGATGGATACCGTGCAGGCGCTGATGCCGACGCTAAAGGATTATCCGCTGTATCCGTATCTGGAGTATCGCCAGATCACGGACGATCTCATGAACCAGCCTACCGTCACCGTGAATAACTTCATTCAGGCGAACCCGACCCTGCCGCCAGCCCGAAATCTCCAGTCTCGTTTTGTGAATGAGCTGGCGCGTCGCGAAGACTGGCGCGGACTGCTGGCGTTTAGTCCTGAAAAGCCGAACGCCACCGAAGCCCAGTGTAACTACTACTACGCGAAATGGGCGACTGGCCAGCAGGAAGAGGCCTGGGCCGGGGCGAAAGAGCTCTGGCTGACCGGGAAAAACCAGCCGAACGCCTGTGATTCCCTGTTTGGCGCATGGCGCGCTTCCGGTAAACAGGATCCGCTGTCCTACCTTGAGCGCATCCGTCTGGCGATGAAAGCCGGTAACACGCGTCTGGTGACCACGCTGGCGGGGCAGATGCCGTCCGATTACCAGACGATCTCCACCGCGGTTATCTCGCTGGCGAACGATCCGAACAGCGTGCTGACCTTTGCCCGCAGTACGGGCGCGACCGATTTTACCCGCCAGATGGCGGCGGTGGCCTTTGCCAGCGTGGCGCGTGACGACGTAGAAAACGCACGACTGATGATCCCGCAGCTGGTGCAGGCGCAGCAGCTTAATGAGGAGCAAACCCAGGAGCTGCGCGACATCGTGGCGTGGCGACTGATGGGCACCGATGTGACCGATGAACAGGCGCGCTGGCGTGACGATGCCATTATGCGTTCGAACTCCACGTCGCTGGTGGAACGCCGCGTGCGGATGGCGCTGGGCACGGGCGATCGCCGTGGGCTGAATACCTGGCTCGCGCGGTTGCCAATGGAGGCTAAAGAGAAAGACGAATGGCGCTACTGGCAGGCCGATCTGCTGTTGGAGCGCGGTCGTGATGATGAAGCTAAAGATATCCTCCATACGCTGATGCAGCAGCGCGGGTTCTACCCGATGGCGGCCGCGCAGCGCCTGGGCGAGGAGTACACCTTCCGCATTGATAAAGCGCCCGCTAACGCGAACCCGGCGCTGACGCAGGGGCCAGAAATGGCGCGCGTTCGCGAGCTGATGTACTGGAATATGGATAACACCGCGCGCAGCGAGTGGGCGAATCTGGTGACCAGCCGCACCACCGACGAAAAAGCCCAGCTTGCCCGCTATGCGTTTGATAATCACTGGTGGGATCTCAGCGTGCAGGCGACGATCGCCGGCAAGCTCTGGGATCATCTGGAAGAGCGTTTCCCGCTGGCGTACAGAGATCTATTCGATCGCTATACCAGCGGCAAAGATATCCCGCAAAGCTACGCGATGGCGATTGCCCGTCAGGAGAGCGCATGGAACCCGAAAGTCCGTTCCCCGGTGGGTGCCAGCGGCCTGATGCAGATTATGCCGGGCACGGCGACGCACACGGTGAAGATGTTTAATATTCCTGGGTACAGCAGCCCGTCACAGCTTCTCGATCCGGATACCAACATCAACATCGGTACCAGCTACCTGCAGTACGTGTATCAGCAGTTTGGCAATAACCGCATCTTCTCGTCGGCGGCGTATAACGCGGGGCCTGGACGCGTGCGCACCTGGCTCGGTAACAGCGCCGGGCGCATCGACGCCGTGGCGTTTGTCGAGAGCATCCCGTTCTCGGAAACGCGCGGCTACGTAAAGAACGTGCTGGCCTATGACGCCTACTATCGCTACTTCATGGGGCAGAAAGATACCCTGATGAGCGATGCCGAGTGGCAGAGACGTTACTGATCGGCGTGGGTTGTGTTATGCTGTACTCGCTAATGAGTACAAGAGGCAGCATAACATGACCCAGCATTCCCCGTATTCCTCGGCAATGGCCGAACAACGTCATCAGGAGTGGCTTCGTTTTGTGGAGCTGCTTCGCCAGTCTTACGAACAGGATCTGCATTTATCCCTGATGCAGCTGATGCTCACGCCGGACGAGCGCGAGGCGCTGGGCACGCGCGTGCGGATCATTGAAGAGCTGCTGCGCGGCGAGATGAGCCAGCGCGAGCTGAAGAATGAGCTCGGCGCGGGCATTGCAACGATCACCCGCGGCTCGAACAGCCTGAAGTCGGCGCCGGTTGAGCTGCGCCAGTGGCTCGAGTCAGTCTTATTAAGCGATCAACGATAAATCGCGTTATGGAACGGGCTTAACGCTAAAATCACCGCCTGGTGGTAAACGCCTGAACGCGTCAGCGCACCTGCGGTAAAGACGCCAATCGCCCCTTCTTTACGGCCAATCTCATCAATGCCGGTGTACTGCGACATCACCGGCCCGAGCGCTTCACCCGCACGCACTTTTTCCAGAATGATCTCCGGCAGCGGCAGGGTGGCCGAACGCGCTTCACCGCGCTGTTCACGGCTTTCGATCACCACCCAGCTAAAAGTTGCGCCTTCGTCGATACCGGCTTCAATCGCTACCCAAAAGTCAGCATCCGGTGCCGCGGCCTTAGCGTTTGCCACGCGATTTCGTGCGCCAGCGCGCGTTTCCTCGCTGCCAAACGGCTGTTCAGGCACGCCACTCTCGACGCCGATGGCCTCAATATGGCAGGATCCTGCGCCGAAGATCTCGTCAAATGCCCTTAGAATTGCCTGAATTTTGGCAGGATTAGTGGTAGCAGAGACAACATGGTGCATAATTAAGCTCGATTCAAAAAAAACTCATCGCAGTATAACGGAAAAAAAGCATGTTACAGGTATACCTTGTTCGCCACGGTGAAACGCAGTGGAACGCCGAGCGACGTATTCAAGGCCAGTCAGACAGTCCTCTCACTGAGAAGGGTGTGCAGCAAGCGTGGCAGGTGGCGGAACGCGCCAGAACGCTGGGCATTACCCACGTGATTACCAGCGATTTAGGTCGCACACAGCAGACGGCGCGCATCATCGCGGACGCCTGCGGCTGTGACGTCATGCTTGAGCCGCGCCTGCGCGAGCTGGATATGGGCGTGCTGGAAAAACGCCATATCGATACGCTGACGGAAAAGGAAGAGGGCTGGCGCCGCACGCTGGTGAACGGTACCGAAGATGGCCGTATTCCTGAGGGCGAATCCATGCAGGAGCTCAGCGTACGTATGCATGCCGCACTGGCGGAATGCCTGAAGCTCCCGGCAGGAAGCCGTCCGCTGCTGGTGAGTCACGGGATTGCGTTGGGCTGCCTGGTGAGCACCATTCTGGGGTTACCGGCTTACGCCGAGCGCCGCCTGCGTCTGCGTAACTGCTCCATTTCCCGGATTGATTATCAGGAAAGCGCGTGGCTGGCGTCAGGTTGGGTCGTGGAGATGGCAGGGGACATTTCGCATCTCGATGCCCCTGCGCTTGACGAACTGCAGCGTTAACGGCGTATCGGAATCAAGAATTCCATACGCAGATTGATTGGGCCTTCTTCCGGTTTGGCATCCTGCGCCGGGTAGTAGCGCTCAATGTCCTGACCTTTACGGCGATTCAGATTCAGCATCGGCATGCAGGTTCCGTAAACGGTCAGGATGAACTCCTGAACTCCCGTTCCCAGCCCTTCATAAGCGAACATCACGTATTCGCCACCTTCCAGGACGACAGGCTTCGAACCCTGAATGTAGCCATTGGCCATATCCGGCGTCAGCGCGGTGGTGTAGAACACCTCCTGTTCGTCGTCTTTTTCCTGGCTCGGGTGCGTTTCGTTGAGACCATACAGAATTGGCGGGATCGCCGGCGCGTGGCTCAGGAAGTCGCGCCAGAACTGGACGCGCATCTGATGACGGAACTCGGAAATCTGCTCCAGTGAACAGGAGTAGCTCTGCGTTGTGCCGATCAGATGGGTTTCCGGCAGGGTAATAATTTCATATTTCGGCATCGCGAATTCGCCCAGACGCAGCGGCGGACGCATGCCAAACGAGCTCCAGTCAGGCGAGCGACGATAAAGCGCTGGCGTCAACGAGAACTGTTTTTTAAAGGCGCGGGTGAAGGTCTGCTGCGAATCGAAACGATATTGCAGGGCAATATCCAGAATCGGCCGCGCCGTCAGGCGCAGTGCCACAGCAGATTTTGATAAACGACGCGCGCGAATATAGGCCCCGATAGCATGACCGGTGACATCCTTGAACATCCTTTGCAGATGCCACTTGGAATAGCCTGCTTTAGCCGCCACATTATCCAGTGACAAAGGCTGGTCGAGATGACCTTCCAGCCAGGTGAGCAGGTCGCGAATAATTCCAGCCTGATCCATATACTATCCTCATCCTTAAAACAGCAGGTGCCTGATAACAGGTTAGCGGATAATAGCATTTTTTGATGTTTTAGCATTCAGTGTTTTTTTTGCGCATTCATGCTTTTTAGAGCACATTACAGGCAGATATATTCTAATCCTGTGATCTTGCTACATTTTTATCTAAAGTGTTGAATAATTGCTCAATGTAATTTTAAAGAATGGTAACAATATGAAATACAAGACTTTGATCTTCACCGCGTTGATGCTGATGGTCGGGCGCGCGGCGCAGGCTGAACAGATTGGCTCCGTCGATACCGTGTTCAAAATGTTTGGCCCGGACCACAAAATCGTGGTGGAGGCGTTTGACGATCCGGACGTGAAAAACGTCACCTGCTATGTCAGCCGCGCGAAAACGGGCGGTATCAAAGGCGGGCTGGGACTGGCGGAAGACACCTCCGATGCGGCGATTTCGTGTCAGCAGGTGGGGCCGGTTGAGCTAAGCGATAAAATTAAAAACGGCAAAGCGCAGGGCGACGTGGTATTCCAGAAACGGACCTCGCTGGTGTTTAAAAAGCTGCAGGTGGTGCGTTTTTATGATGCCAAACGCAACACGCTGGCTTACCTCGCCTATTCCGATAAAGTGGTGGAAGGCTCACCGAAAAACGCGATCAGCGCGGTGCCAATTATGCCTTGGCAGTAATTCAGGGATGAATCATGCAACAACCTGTGGTCTGGCTGGTTGAAGACGAAACCAGTATCGCCGATACGCTGATCTACATGCTTCAGCAGGAAGGATTCGCGGTAAAGGCGTTTGAACGCGGCTTACCCGTGCTGGAGGAGGCGCGGCGGCAGGTTCCGGCGCTTGCCATTCTGGATGTCGGGCTGCCGGACATCAGTGGATTTGAGCTTTGTCGCCAGCTGCTGGCGCAGCATCCCTCACTGCCCGTGCTGTTTCTGACGGCGCGCAGTGATGAGGTAGACAAGCTGCTTGGCCTGGAAATGGGCGCTGATGACTACGTTGCGAAACCTTTCTCCCCTCGTGAAGTCTGCGCCCGGGTGCGGACGATTTTACGGCGCATGCAAAAATCCGCCGCACCATCAGAAACGTTACGTATCGGGCAGTTTGAACTGAACGAACCTGCCGCGCGAATCAGCTGGTGCGGGGAAGCACTGCCCCTGACCCGCTACGAATTCTTGCTGCTCAAAACCTTGTTACAGGCACCCGGGCGGGTCTTTTCGCGTCAGCAGCTCATGGACAAGGTATGGGGTGAAGACGGCGACAGCTTCGATCGTACCGTGGACACCCACATCAAAACCCTGCGCGCCAAGCTGCGGGCGGTGAACGAAGAACTGTCACCCATCAGCACCCATCGCGGTATGGGCTACAGTCTGGGCCTTTACTGATGCGTATTGGGATGCGGCTATTGCTGGGATACTTCCTGATCGTGGCCATCGCCGCGTGGTTTGTGCTGTCGATCTTTGTTCAGGAAGTAAAGCCCGGCGTGCGTAGGGCAACCGAGGGCACGTTAATCGATACCGCGACCCTGTTGGCCGAAATCGGACGTGATGATTTGCTTTCGGGTCACGCGCAGCAGGGCAAGCTGGCACAGGCCTTTTCCCAGCTTCATCAGCGCCCTTTCCGCGCCAATATCGGCGGGATCCATAAAGTGCGTAACGAGTATCACGTCTACATGACCGATGCGCAGGGCCGAGTCGTGTTTGATTCCGCCGGTCTGGCCGTGGGGCAAGATTACTCGCGCTGGAACGATGTCTGGCTGACGCTTCGCGGCGAATACGGCGCGCGCAGTACCCAGAGCCATCCCGACGATCCGGAGAGCACGGTGATGTATGTTGCCGCGCCGGTTGTGGATCAGGGCAAGATTATCGGCGTGCTGTCGGTGGGGAAACCGAACAGCGCGATGGCGCCGGTGATTCACCGCAGCGAGCGGAGGATCCTGTGGGCTGGCGGGGCGTTGCTCGGCATTGCCCTGCTGATTGGCCTCGTTGTGGCATGGTGGATCAATCGATCTATCGGTACGTTATCGCGCTATGCCGACTCGGTGACCACGGATACACCTCTCCCGCTGCCTAATCCTGGCAGCAGCGAACTGCACAAGCTGGCCCAGGCGCTGGAAAATATGCGCATTCGCCTTGAAGGGAAAAACTACATTGAACGCTATGTCCATGCGCTGACCCACGAGCTGAAAAGCCCCATCGCCGCCATACGCGGCGCGGCGGAAATTCTCTCCGAGCAGCCGCCGCCGCAGGTGGCCGCGCGGTTTATCGATAATATTCTGGTGCAAAACGCGCGCATGCAGTCGCTGGTTGAAAAACTGCTCACTCAGGCGCGGCTTGAAAATCGGGTCGAGATTACGCCTCAGACCGTCCGCGTCGATCTGCTGTTTACGCGGCTTGCCGATGCGCGCTCGGCGGTGCTGGCGGCAAAAGAGATTGCGCTGACCCTCCAGCCCGCTTCGCTTCATGTTGAAGGCGATCCCGATCTGCTCGAACAGGCGCTCGGCAATTTGCTGGATAACGCTATCGATTTTACCCCGCAGGGCGGTGCCATTGAACTGGCGGCCCGGGAGGAGCACGGGCAGATACAGCTTCTCGTCACCGACAGCGGAAGCGGGATCCCGGATTACGCGCTGGAGCGAATTTTTGAGCGTTTTTATTCCCTGCCGCGCGAGAACGGGTTGAAGAGCAGCGGGCTCGGGCTGGCGTTTGTCCAGGAGGTGGCGCGTCTGCATCAGGGAGAGATTACATTGCGTAATCGTGATGAAGGCGGCGTGATGGCCACGCTGACACTTCACCGTCCCTTCACATAACTTCAAACTGACCCCACACAGCCTGGTTACGCTCTCCTCATCACAAAGGAGACGTAATGATGAAATCCCCCCTGTTCTGGAAAGTCAGCACCCTGCTGGGGTGCATCCTGCTGCTGTTAGTCCCGCTTTTTATGGTCAGTAACCTGATATCAGAGCGGGAGAGCTACCGCAACGATGTCGAAAATACGCTTCGCCAGAGTACCAGCGGACCGCAAAAGCTGGTCGGTCCGATGATTGCGATTCCGATGACGGAGATCTTTTACAAGATAGAGGATGAGAAGAAGGTCGAGTACAAGAAAAGCTATATGCACTTCATTCTGCCGGAATCTCTGGTTGTGGAAGGGAACCAGCGCGTGGAGTCCCGAAGTATTGGCATCTACGACGGGCAAATCTGGAACACTGACCTGAAGATCAAAGCGCAGTTTAATACCGACGAGCTGAAGCAGCTGAAAGGGGAAACGATCGCGACAGGGCAGCCGTTTATCGTGACGGGCGTTGGCGACGCGCGGGGCATTGGCACGGTCAGTATCTCTAAAATCAACGGTGAGACGCTAAGCGTGGAACCCGGTTCAGGCGTCTACGGGGCGCTTGCGGGGATCCACATCCCGCTGACCGACAAAGCGCTGGAAGCCAAAACGTTTACGCTTGAGATGTCCCTCAGTCTGGCGGGAACCGGCAGTTTTGCGGTGGTACCGGTAGGGCGTAATAGCGAAATGACGCTCACCAGCAACTGGCCGCATCCGGGTTTTATGGGCGATTATCTCCCTGTTAAGCATCAGATTGGCGAGTCTGGTTTCCAGGCGAACTGGCAGAGCAGCTGGTTTGCAAATAACCTTGAGAGCTGGTTCTACGACAAGGAGTCGCCGGAGTGGGAGGCGCTCCCGGCCTTTAGCGTCACGGTAGCCACGCCCGCCGATCAGTATCAGCTGACTGACCGTGCGATCAAGTACGCTATTTTGCTGATTGCGCTGACGTTTATGGCCTTCTTTGTCTTCGAAACCTTAACCGGATTACGCCTTCACCCGATGCAGTATCTGCTGGTGGGGCTGTCGCTGGTCCTGTTCTATCTGGTGCTGCTGGCGCTGTCTGAACACGTCGGGTTTACGCCAGCCTGGGTTGTTGCAAGCCTGGTGGGCGCAGCGATGAACGGAATGTACCTGCAGGCCGTGCTGAAAAGCTGGAAACGCAGCGGGCTGTTTGTACTGGCACTGCTCGGGCTGGATGTCGTGATGTGGTTCCTGCTGCGCTCGGAGGACAGCGCGCTGCTGTTGGGGTCAGCGGTTCTCGCGCTGGCGCTGTTCGCCGTGATGTACCTGACCCGGCATTTCGACTGGTACTCGCTCTCTCAGCCGAAGCGACCTGAGCCACCCGCAGAGCCTGATAACGACACGATGCGGATCTGGAAATAAAAAAAACGGCGCAAATGCGCCGTTTTTTAATGCGTTAACTGCGGATTACTCCTGCAGATCGCCGCAGAAACGGTACCCTTCGCCGTGGATCGTGGCGATGATTTCCGGCGTATCTGGCGTAGATTCGAAGTGCTTACGAATACGACGGATGGTCACGTCTACGGTACGGTCGTGCGGTTTCAGCTCACGGCCGGTCATTTTCTTCAGCAGCTCTGCACGGGACTGAATTTTGCCCGGGTTTTCGCAGAAGTGCAGCATCGCGCGGAATTCACTGCGCGGCAGTTTATACTGCTCACCGTTCGGGCTAATCAGCGAACGGCTATTGATATCAAGTTCCCAGCCGTTGAATTTGTAGCTATCTACGCTACGACGCTCTTCGCTGACCGTACCCAGGTTCATGGTGCGGGACAGCAGGTTGCGTGCACGAATGGTTAACTCGCGAGGATTGAACGGCTTGGTGATGTAGTCATCCGCACCGATTTCCAGGCCAAGAATTTTATCAACTTCGTTATCACGGCCCGTCAGGAACATTAACGCGACGTTCGCCTGCTCGCGCAGTTCGCGCGCCAGAAGAAGACCGTTTTTGCCCGGCAGGTTAATATCCATGATCACCAGGTTGATATCATTTTCAGAAAGGATCTGATGCATCTCTGCGCCATCGGTCGCTTCAAAGACATCGTAGCCTTCTGCTTCGAAAATGCTCTTTAACGTGTTGCGTGTTACCAACTCGTCTTCAACGATAAGAATGTGCGGGGTCTGCATGTTTGCTACCTAAATTGCCAACTAAATCGAAACAGGAAGTACAAAAGTCCCTGACCTGCCTGATGCATGTCGCAAATTAACATGATCGGCTTAACGTGACTAAAGTACGTAATTGCGTTCTTGATGCACTTTCCATCAACGTCAACAACATCATTAGCTTGGTCTTGGGTACTTTCCCTTTGGACCCGACAGTGTCAAAAACGGCTGTCATCCTAACCATTTTAACAGCAACATAACAGGCTAAGTGACACCAGACACCCAATAAAACTACGCTTCGTTGACATATATCAAGTTCAATTGTAGCACGTTAACAGTTTGATGAAATCATCGTAGCCGAATGCTAGCCTTTGTCACAATTTTTCAATAAACCAACTAGTTGCGGACATTGATTTATAAACGAAGCGAATCCAATCAGAATAGGGTATTCATGTCGCTATTATCATTATAAAACATAAGGATAATAGTGTTCTGTTAACATTCTAACTGATTGTTCAGACACAGAATAGTTTAGCGTTTTTAATTTGTTATGAAACGCTATTTCGGTGATTTGTGTTGCAATTTTGTAAATTCGCGCTGCGTAATATGTTGAAGCGCATCACATTTTTACCCGCTAACTGATTAAAAAGAGAGCATAAATGCATCTGTCGATTGTACTGGTTGCCCCAGCCAGAGCAGAAAATATAGGCGCAGCGGCGCGTGCTATGAAGACCATGGGTTTTACCGATTTGCGTATCGTGGACAGCACGGCGCACCTGGAGCCAGCCGCCCGTTGGGTGGCGCACGGATCGGGAGATATTCTCGATAATATAAACACTTACGCTACGCTTGCCGACGCGCTGCATGATATTTCGTTTACCGTCGCAACCACGGCGCGCAGCCGGGCGAAGTTTCACTACTATGCCAGGCCAGCGGAGCTGGTGCCGATGCTGAGCGAGAAAAGCCAGTGGCTGGAGAAAGCCGCGCTGGTGTTTGGGCGTGAAGATTCCGGGCTGACCAATGAAGAACTGGAACTGGCGGATGTGCTGACAGGCGCGCCGATGGTTGCAGATTACCCTTCTCTCAATTTAGGCCAGGCGGTGATGGTCTATTGCTATCAATTAGCATCCTTAATACAAATTCCGCAGTCGCCTGTTACAGGTACCGATGAAAACCAGCTGGCTGCACTTCGCGCGCGCGTGGGAAACCTGCTCATGCAGCTGGGTGTGGCTGACGATCAAAAAATGGTCGACTGGTTACAGCAGCGTTTGGGCCGTCTTGAGCAACGCGACACGGCAATGCTGCACCGTTTGCTGCATGATATTGAAAAAAAATTGGCCGAGTAAAGTGCTGTCATACATTTTTATTATGGTGTAATCATCTGATGCTAAGGGTTGCTTTTGGGGTATTCGGATGAAAATAAATCCGACGGCAGCGGGACGTGGGAGTCTCCCGAATTGTGATCAAATTAAAAATTCGTTGACTTAAGGTGCCCGATCCTTTAACCCTAAAAGAATACAGCACAGACAGATAATAATGACAGAGTACACAACATCCATGAAACGCATCAGCATCACCACCATTACCACAACCATCATCATTACCACAGGTAACGATGCGGGCTGACGCGTACAGGAAAAACAAAAAAAAGCCCGCACCTAGACAGTGCGGGCTTTTTTTTCGGCTAAAGGAAACGAGGTAGAACCATGCGAGTGTTGAAGTTCGGCGGTACATCAGTGGCAAATGCAGAACGTTTTCTGCGTGTTGCCGATATCCTGGAAAGCAACGCCAGGCAGGGGCAGGTTGCGACCGTGCTCTCTGCCCCGGCAAAAATCACGAACCATCTGGTGGCGATGATTGAAAAAACCATCGGTGGCCAGGATGCACTCCCGAACATTAGCGACGCAGAGCGTATCTTCGCTGACCTGCTGCAAGGGCTGGCAGAGGCGCTGCCTGGCTTCCCGCACGCTCAGCTGAAGTCTTTCGTTGAGCAGGAATTCGCGCAAATCAAACACGTCCTGCACGGCATCAGCCTTCTCGGCCAGTGTCCGGACAGCATCAACGCGGCGCTGATTTGTCGCGGTGAAAAACTTTCTATCGCCATCATGGCCGGCGTGCTGGAAGCGCGCGGCCATAGCGTGACCGTGATCGATCCCGTTGAAAAACTGCTGGCGGTGGGCCACTACCTCGAATCCACCGTTGATATTGCCGAATCAACCCGCCGTATCGCCGCCAGCAAAATTCCGTCTGACCATATGATCCTGATGGCTGGCTTCACCGCCGGTAACGAGAAGGGCGAGCTGGTGGTGCTGGGCCGTAACGGCTCCGACTATTCCGCCGCCGTGCTGGCCGCCTGTTTACGCGCGGACTGTTGTGAGATCTGGACTGACGTCGACGGCGTCTATACCTGCGACCCGCGCCAGGTACCGGACGCAAGGCTGTTGAAGTCGATGTCGTACCAGGAAGCAATGGAGCTTTCCTACTTCGGCGCCAAAGTGCTTCACCCGCGTACCATCTCCCCGATTGCCCAGTTCCAGATCCCTTGCCTGATTAAAAATACCGGTAACCCGCAGGCGCCGGGTACGCTGATTGGCGCGAGCACCGATGAGGACGGTCTGCCGGTGAAAGGCATCTCCAACCTCAACAACATGGCGATGTTCAGCGTCTCCGGTCCGGGGATGAAAGGGATGGTCGGCATGGCGGCGCGCGTGTTTGCGGCCATGTCCCGCAACGGTATCTCTGTTGTGCTGATCACCCAGTCCTCTTCCGAATACAGCATCAGCTTCTGCGTGCCGCAGGCCGACTGCCTGCGCGCCCGTCGCGCGCTGGAGGAAGAGTTCTACCTGGAGCTGAAAGAAGAGCTGCTGGAGCCGCTCTCCATTCAGGAGCGTCTGGCGATCATCTCCGTGGTGGGCGACGGTATGCGTACCCTGCGCGGTATCTCCGCCAAGTTCTTTGCCGCACTGGCGCGCGCCAATATCAATATCGTGGCGATTGCCCAGGGCTCGTCTGAGCGTTCAATTTCTGTTGTCGTGGACAACGATGACGCGACCACTGGCGTACGCGTGGTTCACCAGATGCTGTTCAACACCGATCAGGTTATCGAGCTGTTCCTGATTGGCGTCGGCGGCGTCGGCGGCGCGCTGCTGGAGCAGGTTAAGCGTCAGCAGGAATGGCTGAAGAAGAAACACATCGACCTGCGCGTCTGCGGGATTGCGAATTCCAAAGCGCTGCTGACCAACGTCCACGGCCTGAACCTGGAAAACTGGCAGGCCGAGATGAAGGAGGCGAAAGAGCCGTTCAACCTGGGCCGCCTGATCCGTCTGGTAAAAGAGTATCACCTGCTTAACCCGGTCATCGTCGACTGCACCTCGAACCAGGCGGTAGCCGATCAGTACGCGGACTTCCTGCGCGAAGGTTTCCACGTGGTGACGCCGAACAAAAAGGCCAACACCTCGTCGATGGATTACTATCACCAGCTGCGTCTGGCGGCGAGCAAGTCGCGCCGCAAGTTCCTGTACGACACCAACGTGGGCGCGGGGCTGCCGGTTATCGAGAACCTGCAGAACCTGCTTAACGCGGGCGACGAACTGCAGCGTTTCTCCGGCATTCTCTCCGGCTCGCTGTCGTTTATCTTCGGCAAGCTGGATGAGGGGATGAGCCTCTCGGAAGCCACCCGCGCCGCGCGCGAGCTGGGCTATACCGAGCCGGATCCGCGTGATGACCTTTCCGGTATGGACGTGGCGCGTAAGCTGCTGATCCTCGCGCGTGAAACGGGCCGCGAGCTTGAGCTTTCGGATATCGTGATTGAGCCTGTCCTGCCGGCAGAATTTGACAGCCGCGGTGATGTCGCTGCCTTTATGACCAGGTTGCCGCAGCTTGACGACGCGTTTGCCGCTCGCGTTGCAAAAGCCCGTGATGAAGGTAAGGTATTGCGCTATGTTGGCAACATTGAAGAAGATGGCGTGTGCCGGGTGAAGATTGCCGAAGTGGATGGCAACGACCCGCTGTACAAAGTCAAAAACGGCGAAAACGCCCTCGCGTTTTACAGCCACTATTATCAGCCACTGCCGCTGGTGCTTCGCGGCTATGGCGCAGGGAACGATGTTACGGCGGCGGGTGTGTTTGCCGATCTGCTGCGTACCCTGTCATGGAAGTTAGGAGTTTAACATGGTCAAAGTTTATGCCCCGGCTTCCAGCGCGAATATGAGCGTCGGATTTGACGTGCTGGGTGCGGCGGTGACGCCGGTGGATGGTTCGCTGCTGGGCGATACGGTTACGGTGGAAGCGGCAGACAGCTTCAGCCTGAACAACGTGGGCCGCTTCGCCAGCAAACTGCCGTCTGAGCCGCGCGAAAATATCGTCTATCAGTGCTGGGAACGCTTCTGTCAGGAGATCGGCAAAAACGTGCCGGTTGCCATGACGCTGGAAAAAAGTATGCCGATCGGCTCAGGTCTGGGCTCCAGCGCCTGCTCGGTGGTCGCCGCGCTGGTGGCGATGAACGAGCACTGCGGCAAGCCGCTGAACAACAACCGCCTGCTGGGGTTAATGGGCGAGCTGGAAGGGCGCATCTCCGGCAGCATTCACTATGACAACGTGGCGCCGTGCTTCCTCGGCGGCATGCAGCTGATGATCGAAGAAAATGGCATCATCAGCCAGCAGGTGCCAGGGTTTGATGAGTGGCTGTGGGTGCTGGCCTATCCGGGTATCAAGGTTTCAACCGCGGAAGCGCGTGCGATCCTGCCCGCGCAGTATCGTCGTCAGGACTGTATTGCCCACGGGCGTCATCTGGCGGGCTTTATCCACGCCTGCTACACCCGCCAGCCGCAGCTGGCGGCCAAACTGATGAAGGACGTCATTGCCGAGCCGTACCGCACGAAGCTGCTGCCCGGCTTTAACGAGGCGCGACAGGCATCGATGGATATTGGCGCGCAGGCGTGCGGCATCTCCGGCTCCGGGCCGACGCTGTTTGCCCTGTGCGACAAGCCTGATACCGCGCAGCGCGTGGCGGACTGGCTCTCTAAACACTACCTGCAAAATCAGGAAGGCTTTGTTCATATTTGCCGTCTGGACACGGCTGGCGCACGAGTACTGGGATAATCAATGAAACTCTATAACCTTAAAGATCATAACGAGCAGGTCAGCTTCGCGCAGGCGGTCACTCAGGGGCTGGGCAAAAACCAGGGGCTGTTCTTCCCGCATGACCTGCCGGAATTTCACCTGACCGACATCGACGAACTGCTGAAGCAGGACTTTGTCACCCGCAGCACTAAAATTCTTTCGGCGTTTATCGGCGACGAAATCCCGCAGGAGCTGCTGGAAGAGCGCGTGCGTGCGGCGTTCGCTTTCCCGGCACCGGTGAAGCAGGTGGAGCCTGACGTTGGCTGCCTGGAGCTGTTCCACGGCCCGACCCTGGCGTTCAAAGACTTCGGCGGCCGCTTTATGGCGCAGATGCTGACCCACATCAGCGGCGACAAGCCGGTGACCATCCTGACCGCGACCTCCGGGGATACCGGTGCGGCGGTGGCGCACGCGTTCTACGGCCTGAAAAACGTCCGCGTGGTGATCCTCTATCCGAAAGGCAAAATCAGCCCGCTGCAGGAAAAACTGTTCTGTACGCTCGGCGGCAACATTGAAACCGTGGCAATTGACGGTGATTTCGATGCCTGTCAGGCGCTGGTCAAGCAGGCCTTCGACGACGAAGAGCTGAAGGTGGCCCTGGGTCTGAACTCTGCCAACTCTATCAACATCAGCCGTCTGCTGGCGCAGATCTGCTACTACTTCGAAGCGGTAGCGCAGCTGCCGCAGGAAGCGCGTAACCAGCTGGTGATCTCCGTGCCGAGCGGTAACTTTGGTGATCTGACGGCTGGCCTGCTGGCGAAATCCCTGGGTCTGCCGGTGAAACGCTTTATCGCCGCCACCAACGCTAACGACACCGTGCCGCGCTTCCTGAAAGACGGGAAGTGGGCGCCGAACGCCACGCAGGCAACGCTCTCTAACGCCATGGACGTGAGCCAGCCGAACAACTGGCCGCGCGTGGAAGAGCTGTTCCGCCGTAAGATCTGGCGTCTGGGCGATCTGGGCTACGCCGCGGTGACGGATGAAACCACCAAAGCGACCATGCGCGAGCTGAAGGCGGTGGGGTATACCTCTGAACCGCATGCGGCGATTGCTTACCGCGCGCTGCGCGACCAGCTTAACCCGGGTGAATATGGCCTGTTCCTGGGCACCGCGCATCCGGCGAAGTTTAAAGAGAGCGTGGAAGCGATCCTGGGAGAAACGCTGCCGCTGCCGAAAGAGCTGGCCGAGCGTGCCGATCTGCCGCTGCTGTCACATGAGCTGCCGGCAGACTTTGCCGCGCTGCGTAAGCTGATGATGACCCGAGCATAATTTTTGTCGGGTGCGGCTACGCCTTACCCGACCTACAACGGCTCAGAACGTAGGCCGGGTAAGGCGAAGCCGCCACCCGGCTTTTTTGTGAAGAAATTAAGGAGGAAAATAGCAGGGAAAAAGCAGAAATTCCCAATAAATGCGGTCACTTAGCGTTTAGGATTGCAGAGAATAACATCCCCCGTTCCCCTCGCGTACTCTCCTTACATCGGCCCACGTTGGGCAAAGATAATAAGGAGTCACCGATGTCTACACTGAAACCTGTGCTGATTGCGCTTTCACTGATGCTGGTCGCTCCCATGGCGGTACAGGCATCCGAAATCACCCTTGTGCCTGCGGTCAAACTGCAGATTGGCGACCAGGATAATAACGGGCACTACTGGGACGGCGGCCGCTGGCGCGACCACGACTGGTGGAAGGCGCATTATGACTGGCGCGATAACCACTGGCGTCCGCATGATGAGCATCGTAAACATGACGATCGCCATGACGACCATCACCACGATGACCACCGCGACGATCGCGGCCCTGACTGGAAACACCATTAATGCAAAACCCCGCCAGCTGGCGGGGTTTGTTTTTACTGCTCGTGGCGCTTAAACACCAGCTCGCCTTTCCCTGACGACGCCTCGTCAAAGAAATAGCCTTCGCTGTTGAAGGCGGTCAGCTGCTCCGGCTTCGTCAGACGGTTCTGGATGATGTAGCGGCTCATCAGGCCACGCGCTTTCTTGGCGTAGAAGCTGATCACCTTGAACTTACCGTTCTTCTCGTCGAGGAACACCGGTTTGATAATCTCCGCGTCCAGCTTTTTCGGCTTCACCGACTTGTAGTATTCATCGGATGCCAGGTTAATCACCACGTTATCGCCCTGAGCGCGCAGTGCCGCGTTCAGCTTATCGGTGATGATATCGCCCCAGAAATGGTACAGGTCTTTGCCTTTGGCATTCTCCAGACGAATCCCCATCTCCAGACGATAGGGCTGCATCAGATCCAGCGGGCGCAGTACGCCGTACAGACCCGACAGCATGCGCAGATGCTGCTGGGCAAAATCGAAATCGGCTTCGCTAAAATCTTCCGCCTGCAGGCCGGTATAGACATCGCCTTTAAACGCCAGAATCGCCTGGCGAGCGTTAGAGGGGGTGAAATCCGGGTGCCACTCGTGAAAGCGGGTCGCGTTCAGATCGGCCAGCTTGTCGCTGATGCTCATCAGCGAGGCGATTTGCGGTGCAGAGAGCTTGCGCGCTTCGCGGATCAGCTGTTGCGAGTAGTCCAGCAGTTCAGGCTGGGTATAGCGCTCGGTGGCGAGTGGGCTCTGGTAGTCGAGCGTTTTTGCAGGTGAAATCAGAATCAGCATATCCAGTCCTTGCAGGAAATTTAGAGCGACTTTAGCAAAAAATCGCCCCGAATTGATCGATAGCTGTTATTGCCGCGGCAAATCATCCCACGTACCGGGGGCAAGCTGCGCCTTAATATCGGGATAGCGGGCGGGATCAAATACCGGCGGAACACCCAGTTTGCGCTGACGAAGATAGTCTCTGGCAATCAGGGTCACCACGGGCGAGAGCAGCAGGATTGCCGTGAGGTTAGTGATCGCCATCAGCGCCATAATGATATCGGCCAGCTGCCAGACCAGCGGCATACTGAGCAGGGAGCCTGCTATCACCATCAGGACGACCCCGAGACGCAGGGTTCCGATTGCAGCGCGGGAGTCGAGCTTCAGGAAAATAAGGTTATTTTCGGCGTAGAGGTAATTCACCACTATTGAGCTGAAGGCAAACAAGATCAGGATGAGCGAGACAAACCCTGCACCCCAGCCGCCGGTCAGGTTCACCAGCGCCTGCTGGAGAAGCTGTATCCCGGCGGTTCCTGAGGAATGCGGGACGGGGCCCGCCAGCAGCAAAATCATGGCGCTGGCGGAACAGATGATAATGGTATCGGTAAAGACGCCAATCATCTGCACAATGCCCTGTGCGGCCGGGTGCGGCGGCCAGGAAGAGGCGGCGGCGGCCGCGTTGGGGGTTGACCCCATCCCGGCTTCATTGGAGAACATGCCCCGCTGAAAGCCCGCCATCAGCGCCTGGCTGAAGGTGTAGCCCAACGCCCCGGAGGCCATCTCGCGCCAGCCAAAGGCGCTTTTGACGATGGTCGCAATCACGCCCGGCACCTGCTCGAGATGCAGTGCGGCAACGAACAGGCTCGCGGCAACCCAGAGCAACGCCATAATGGGCACCAGCCACTGCATCAGGCGGGCGATACCCTTAAGACCGGCAGAAATGGTGAGCAGAACGATGAGGGCTAAAGCAATACCGGCGACCCACTCCGGGCAGGAGAAGGCGTAGCTCAGGGCATTGGCGACAGAATTTGCCTGGACGGTATTAAAAATGAGGCCGTACGCGAGCAGTAAAAAAACCGAGAACAGGACGCCCATCCAGCGCATCCCCAGGCCACGCGCCATGTACCAGGCAGGGCCACCGCGAAACTGGCCGTGTTTATCTTTCTCTTTATAGAGTTGTGCAAGCGAACTTTCGGCAAAGGAGGTGGCCATTCCGAGTAGCGCCGTCACCCACATCCAGAAGACCGCGCCTGGCCCACCGGCGCTGATGGCCAGCGCAACGCCCGCCAGATTGCCGCTGCCGAGACGCGCCGCCAGGCTGGTACAGAGCGCCTGGAACGACGTTAATCCACCCGGCTGCGGCGTAACGCTGTTTTTCAGACTTCTGCCAAACTTGCGAATATAGCGAAACTGGATAAACCCACTGCGTAGCGTAAACCAAATACCTGCTCCCAGAAGCAGGTAAATCATTATCGAACCCCAGAGGACTTCGTTAATAAAGAAAAAGAAATCAGGCATTAACGTCCCTCTTGTTGATGCCAATGTGAATATGTAAGCGCTACCACTGATTGGGCATGCTGTTGCTTAGCAGCCTGTTAATCTTCCGAGTTTACCATACTCTGCCTAAGCGCACTGTCTGCGGTTGCGCTACCCCTCCGTCGTGTTATCATCAGGGCAGACCGGTTACATCCCCCTAACAAGTAAACCTGTCATTTTTCCGCTGCAGGCATGCTGTCGGTAGCGTGAATTATCCAGGGCACGTTAAAAGAGAAACACTATCATGACGGATAAATTGACCTCCCTTCGTCAGTTCACCACTGTCGTAGCTGACACCGGAGATATCGCGGCAATGAAGCTGTACCAGCCGCAGGATGCCACAACCAACCCTTCTCTGATCCTTAACGCCGCACAGATCCCTGAGTATCGCAAACTGATTGACGACGCAGTGACCTGGGCGAAAGCACAGAGCAACGACCGCGCGCAGCAGGTTGTGGATGCCACCGACAAACTGGCAGTGAACATCGGTCTGGAAATCCTGAAACTGGTTCCTGGCCGTATCTCTACCGAAGTGGATGCGCGTCTCTCCTACGACACCGAAGCGTCTATCGCCAAAGCGAAACGTCTGATCAAAATGTACAACGACGCGGGCATCAGCAACGATCGTATCCTGATCAAACTGGCTTCTACCTGGCAGGGTATTCGCGCGGCAGAGCAGCTGGAAAAAGACGGTATCAACTGTAACCTGACCCTGCTGTTCTCCTTCGCGCAGGCGCGTGCATGTGCAGAAGCAGGCGTATACCTGATTTCTCCGTTCGTGGGCCGTATTCTGGACTGGTACAAAGCCAACACCGATAAGAAAGAGTACGCACCGGCTGAAGATCCAGGCGTGATTTCTGTGACTGAAATCTACGAATACTACAAACAGCACGGCTATGAGACTGTGGTTATGGGAGCAAGCTTCCGTAACGTCGGTGAAATCATCGAGCTGGCTGGCTGTGACCGCCTGACCATCGCGCCTGCGCTGCTGAAAGAGCTGGCAGAAAGCGAAGGTACTCTGGAGCGTAAACTGTCTTACACCGGTGAAGTGAAAGCACGCCCAGAGCGCATCACGGAATCCGAGTTCCTGTGGCAGCACAACCAGGATCCAATGGCGGTAGACAAGCTGGCGGACGGTATCCGTAAGTTTGCTGTTGACCAGGGCAAACTGGAAAAAATGATCGGCGACCTGCTGTAATCATTCTGCGTGACCGGGTTCCCGGTCACGCGACTTCTTTCGTACCCTGTCTGAATCTCCTCTCTGCGTGTATCATTCCCTTTAATCAGTACTTTTTGAATGGAATGGATATGAATACCTTACGCATCGGCTTAGTGTCGATTTCTGACCGCGCCTCCAGCGGTGTTTACCAGGATAAAGGCATCCCCGCTCTGGAAGCGTGGTTGAGCAGCGCGCTGACCACCCCCTTTGACATTCAGACCCGCCTGATCCCTGACGAACAGCCGATCATCGAGCAGACGCTCTGCGAGCTGGTGGATGAGATGAGTTGCCACCTTGTTCTGACGACGGGCGGAACCGGCCCCGCGCGCCGCGACGTGACGCCGGATGCGACTCTGGCGATTGCCGATCGTGAAATGCCTGGCTTCGGCGAACAGATGCGCCAGATCAGTCTACACTTTGTTCCGACGGCCATCCTTTCCCGCCAGGTGGGGGTGATCCGCAAGCAGGCGTTGATCCTGAACCTGCCGGGCCAGCCGAAGTCGATTAAAGAGACGCTGGAAGGGCTGAAAGCAGAAGACGGCAGCGTCCTCGTTCATGGCATTTTTGCAAGTGTACCGTATTGTATACAGCTGCTTGACGGTCCCTATGTGGAAACCGATGAGAAAGTGGTAGCAGCTTTTCGCCCGAAAAACGCACGTCGCGAAACAATCTCCTGAAATTAACCAATATGTGACATTAGCTGAAGCGGCGATAGCGTGGTGAAACTTTTACGGTATAGTAATTTTTTCTTTACGAATGCTGTAAAAATAAATCCACAACACACGCACAATGGTTCGCTATGTCACATAACACCCGACCTCTGAATCGACAGGACTACAAAACCCTCACGCTCGCGGCCTTAGGCGGCGCGCTGGAGTTTTACGACTTTATCATCTTCGTCTTCTTCGCCGCCGTGGTGGGAGAACTCTTCTTCCCGGCGGATATCCCGGAATGGCTGCGTCAGGTGCAAACCTTCGGCATTTTTGCCGCCGGGTATCTGGCGCGTCCGCTGGGCGGCATTATCATGGCCCACTTTGGCGATCTGGTCGGGCGCAAGAAGATGTTTACCCTTAGCATCCTGCTGATGGCCGTGCCGACGCTGGCCATTGGTTTGCTACCTACCTATGCCTCGATGGGCATTCTCGCGCCGTTGCTGCTGTTGCTGATGCGCGTCCTGCAGGGGGCGGCGATTGGCGGTGAAGTGCCGGGCGCGTGGGTGTTTGTCGCGGAACATGTTCCCGTGCGCCGCATTGGTAT
>NZ_QPFW01000183.1:0-24233 GCF_008122455.1 Enterobacter sp. C6 | reverse complement strand
CCCGAGGGTCTGCCACACTGTTTAACGGGGCGCGATCTCCCGGTCTCGCCCGGCTAAGATGCCGCAGAGGGCCATTATCACCGCGGCCAGGGCGCAGCCCAGAAGCGGGATCCGCCAGTCTCCTGCGCTATCGTGAATTTTCCCCATCAGCGGAGGGCCGCAGGCGGCGAGCAGATAGCCAATCGACTGCGCCATGCCGGACAGCGCCGCAGCCTGGTGCGCGGAGCTGGCGCGCAGACCGATGAACGTCAGGCCGAGGATCATCGTTGCTCCTGTGCCAAAGCCAAACACCAGCGTCCACATCACCGCCATGCCTGGCATAAACCATAATCCCGCCGCGCTTATCGCGCACAGCAGCGCCACTGCGCCTGCAATGGCCCGCTGATCTTTCAGACGGTGGAGGATCAGCGGCACGGCAAGCCCCGGCACGGCCGTGGCCAGCTGCAGCAGCCCGTGCACCGAGCCGGCCTGCGCTTCGCTGTAGCCGTGGCTCAGCAGTATCGCCGGCAGCCAGCCGATGATGACGTAGTAAATCAGCGAGTTAATCCCTAAAAAGAGCGTCACCTGCCAGGCGAGCGCCGAGCGCCAGATGGCGCGATTATGCAGCGCGCCAGCGCCCGTTACCGCTGCAACGTGTTTCTGACGCCACTGGGGTAACCAGAGCAGCAGCGCGACCAGCGGAAACGCCATCAGCATCAGCAGGGCGCCATGCCAGCCCGCGTTCCCCTGCGCCAGGGGAACAATCATCGCTGAACCAAACGCCGCCGAGACGCCCATTGTCAGGGAATAAGCACCGGTGAGCTTCGCCACCTGGCCCGGAAAGTCACGCTTAATTAATCCGGGTAACAGCACGTTCCCGAGCGCAATACCGCAGCCAATGACTGCCGTACCGATGAACAGCAGCGCGGCGGAAGGCAGAGAGCGAACCGCAATTCCGGCGCAAATCAGCAGCAGGGCGATAAACAGGCTGCGCTCCATGCCGATACGTCGGGCAACGCCTGCGGCGAGCGGCGAGATAAGGGCGAAAGCCAGCAGAGGCAGGGTGGTCAGCAGACCGGTTTGCGCCGTGCTTAAGCCATAATCAAGACGAATAGTGTCGAGCAGCGGCGCTGCGCCGGTAAAGGTGACGCGAAGCGTAGTGGCAATCATCAGGATGCCTGCAATCAACAGCGCGCCGTGTTTTCCTGAGGTGCGAATAGCAGTAGTCATTATGTTCTCATACGTTCAAGCGAGGGCACACAATACCGATTTTCTCAGCAGTTGAAATCAGGCTAAAATGACAGTTTATCGCTAATATCGGACAAGCTGATGATTGGTCTGGGACTGGAGGGCTACGATCCTGATAGCCAGTACGATGCGGCCGTCGCATTTCGCATTCAGGTGGTGGCGGAGGAACAATATATTCCCCGGCATCATCACCGTAAGGGGCAGCTGATTCTGGCCCTTGGCGGCGCAATCACCTGCGAAGTGGAAAATGCGATGCTGATGGTTCCGCCCCAGTACGCCGTCTGGATCCCCGGCCAGATGCCGCACAGCAACAGAGCCACGCCGGGCGCGCAGCTCTGCTTTTTATTTATTGAGCCGGGGGCGGCAAGCTTGCCCGAACGCTGCTGTACCCTGAAAATCTCTCCTCTGGTGCGGGAGCTGATTTTATCCCTGGCGGAAAAATCGCGTGAGCAGCTTCCTCTTGCGACCACGTCGCGCCTGGTGGACGTGCTGTTTGACGAGCTGCCGCTCCAGCGTCAGGAACATCTGCAGCTGCCCGTCTCGCCCCATCCTAAAATTCGACTGATGAGCGAGAAGATGGCGGAAGAGCCCGCCGCCTGGCAGACGCTGGCGCAGTGGGCGAGCCATTTTGCCATGAGCGAACGCAGCCTGGCGCGGCTGGTGGTGAAAGAGACCGGTTTAAGCTTTCGCCGCTGGCGTCACCAGCTGCAGCTGATCGTGGCGTTACAGCATTTGATTAGTGGGAAATCGGTACAGCAGGTGGCCCAGTCACTGGGCTATGACTCGACCACCGCGTTTATCACCATGTTCAGGAAGGGGCTGGGCCAGACGCCGGCGCGTTATATGGCCAGCCTGACTACGACTTCCCGATAAACAGCGAGACAAGGCCTGCCGCAATCAGCGGGCCGACCGGCACGCCGCGGAAGAGCGCCACGCCCAGCACGGTGCCCACCAGCAGACCCGCCACCAGCGAGGGCTGGCTGCTCATTAGCGTGACGCCGCGTCCGCCCAGCCACGACACAAAAATCCCCACCGCGATCGCCACCAGCGATTTCCAGTTTACGAACGAGTGCAGCAGGGTTGATGCAGGAAGCGTACCGCTGGCGATGGGCGCCATTACCCCGATGGTTAAAATGATTATCCCGATGGTGAGGCCTTGTTTTTCTATCCACGGGAAAAAGGTATTTAGCGGGGTCACGCGAACAATAATAAGCACCAGAATCGAGATGGCGACCGTGGTGTTATGGCTGACAAAGCCGAGCGCGGCGAGTGCCAGAAGAATGAGCAGAGTAGGGTCAAACATAGGGAATCCTTGCCAGAATAATTAACCTGCTTACTGTACGCGCAAACGCGACGCAGGACAGTTTTAAAAAGATTTTATTGTTGTCATAACCTTGTCATTTACGCGGATTAAAACGGAGGCAGATATCGCAAAAGGGGTCGCCATCATGAACGATCACATGTTTGTGGAAACGCTGATTATCTCCTCATCGTTTTTCGCTATTGCCGTTATTCTCGTTGCCTCCGTGCTGTTTCTGGAACGAAAAGGCTGACAGGGCGTCAGCCATTGTAGTTACGCTTTATGGAAAGTTACCAGCTCAGGACGGGCGATGCGCAGGTAATCCTGGGTATCCATAATCACGGATTTCTCCAGCAGGCCAGCGTTAAACGCGATTTCGTCAAAACGCTCGAACAGCAGCGGGTCGGCAACCAGCGCCAAATCAGGATGGAAGCTAAAGGGCGGGATAGCGCCGAAAACGCAGGCGGTCAGGGTATCGACCTCGGCCGGGCTGGCGAGGGAGGCCTTTAGCCCGCCAAAATGACTGGCAAGCTGGCTCAGGTCAGCCTGCAGATCGGCGGCGAGGATCGCCAGAACGTGTTTTTTTACGCCGTTTCCCTTCACCTTGCAGACCAGGGCTTTGGCGCCTTGCCGCAGATCGGTTCCGCGAATTTCACTTACCGCTTCACATTTCCCGACCGCCTCGTGCTCCATGACGCGAAACCGCGCGCCCTGCTCGGTGAGTAAGGTAATCAGTTGCTGGTGGGTTCCTGCCCCAATAACGTCGTCAGTCATAACGATTTCCCGGTGATAATCCAGTATGCAGCGTTCTACATTAACACGGGATGAGCGGGGTCGAAAGAAAACAGCCAGCGCTTTCGCTGGCTGTTTGATTATGCGTTGCTGGTAGAAGATTGCTTGTGGAACAGCTCCCTGAACACCGGATAAATATCATCCTGGTCACGGATATGCTGCATGGCAAAATTATCAAACATCGATTGCAGATGTTCATACTCCCGCCACAGGGTCTGGTGTGCACGGCGGGTGATTTCGATATAGCTGTAGTAACGCACCACCGGCAGAATTTTCTTCGCCAGGATCTCGTGACACAGCGGTGAGTCGTCGGCCCAGTTATCGCCGTCCGACGCCTGCGCGGCATAAATATTCCACTGCGACGGGTCGTAACGCTCTTTCACCACTTCATCCATCAGCTTCAGGGCGCTTGAGACGATGGTCCCGCCGGTCTCCTGCGAGTAGAAGAACTCATGCTCATCCACCTCTTTCGCCTGAGTGTGGTGGCGGATATAGACCACCTCCACGTTCTTATAGGTTCTGCTCAGGAACAGATAGAGCAGAATATAAAAACGCTTCGCCATATCCTTGGTTGCCTGATCCATCGAGCCGGACACGTCCATCAGACAGAACATCACCGCCTGGCTGGAGGGCTCAGGGCGTTTTTCGTAGTTCTTGTAGCGCAGGTCGAAGGTGTCGATAAACGGTACCCGTTCGATCTTCGCCCTCAGCTCTGCAATCTCTTTACGCAGGCGCTCCTCTTCCAGCAGTTGCGCCGGTTCCGTGTTTTCCACGACCTTCAGGTTGCTCTCGAGCTCGCGCAGTTCGCGACGTTTGCCTGCCGTCATGGCCGTGCGTCGCGCCAGCGAGTTCTGCAACGAACGCACGACGCTGATGTTGGCGGGCACGCCGTTGGCGGTATAGCCCGCGCGATGGGTTTTATATTCATTAAGCTGACGATGCTGATTCTTTTTCAGATTCGGCAGCGCCAGGTCTTCAAACAGCAGGTCGAGATATTCATCTTTCGAAATCTGGAAGACAAATTCGTCCTGGCCTTCACCGTCCTGGCTGGCCTGTCCCTGACCGCTTCCTGAACCACCTCCGCCGCCCTGAGGGCGCTCAATTCTGTCGTTCTGAACGAAGTGGTCATTACCTGGGTGTACGCGATGGCGCAGGCCGCCTCGCCCCTGATGAAACATCGGTTCGCTGATGTCATCGGTGGGGATGGAGACAGACTCGCCGCTGTCGACGTCGGTCACCGAGCGTTTGTTGATGGCCTCGGAGATAGACTGTTTAATTTGCGCTTTATAACGACGCAAGAAGCGCTGGCGGTTCACCGTGCTCTTGTTTTTGCCGTTAAGACGCCGGTCAATAAACCAGGTCATATACCCCCCGTACTGCATTTGCCAACTTGCATTTTGTAGGCCCGGCAGGCGCTAAACGCCGCCGGGCACTTGTTTTAAGACGATTTACGCACGCGCAGGTACCATTCGCAGAGCAGGCGGACCTGTTTGCGGGTGTAGCCTTTTTCCATCATACGGTCGACAAAATCGTCGTGTTTTTTCTGTTCATCGGTTGAGGTTTTGGCGTTAAACGAGATCACCGGCAGCAGCTCTTCGGTATTGGAGAACATTTTCTTCTCAATGACCGTGCGCAGTTTCTCGTAGCTGGTCCAGTTCGGATTGCGCCCGTTGTTATGCGCTCTGGCGCGCAGGACGAAGTTCACAATCTCGTTACGGAAGTCTTTCGGGTTGCTGATCCCGGCAGGCTTCTCGATTTTTTCCAGCTCCGCGTTCAGGGATTCACGGTCAAACAGCTGGCCGGTATCCGGGTCGCGGTACTCCTGATCCTGGATCCAGAAGTCAGCGTAGGTGACATAACGGTCGAAAATGTTCTGCCCGTACTCTGAATAGGATTCCAGGTAGGCCGTCTGGATCTCTTTGCCAATGAACTCGGCGTATTTCGGGATCAGGTAACCTTTGAGGAACTCAAGGTAGCGTTCAGCCTGCTCCTGCGGGAACTGCTCGCGCTCGATTTGCTGTTCCAGCACGTAGAACAGATGAACCGGGTTGGCCGCCACTTCCGCATGGTCGAAGTTAAAGACGCGGGAGAGGATCTTAAACGCGAAGCGCGTGGACAGACCGTTCATCCCCTCATCAACCCCGGCATAGTCGCGGTATTCCTGATACGACTTCGCTTTCGGGTCGGTATCTTTCAGGCTCTCACCGTCATAGACGCGCATTTTCGAATAGATGCTGGAGTTTTCCGGCTCTTTCAGACGCGAAAGGATGGAGAAGCGTGACAGCGTTTCCAGCGTGCCGGGCGCGCAGGGGGCATGCACCAGCTCACTGTGGTTAAGCAGTTTCTCGTAAATTTTGATCTCTTCGGAGATCCGCAGGCAATAAGGCACCTTGACGATGTACACGCGGTCAAGGAAGGCCTCATTGTTTTTGTTATTACGGAAGGTCACCCATTCAGATTCGTTCGAGTGGGCGAGAATAATCCCGTTAAACGGCAGGGCGGAGATACCTTCCGTCCCGTTGTAGTTGCCTTCCTGAGTCGCCGTCAGCAGCGGATGCAGCACCTTGATTGGTGCTTTAAACATCTCGACGAACTCCATAATCCCCTGGTTCGCGCGGCACAGCGCGCCCGAGTAACCGTAGGCATCCGGATCGTTTTGCGCGAAGTTTTCCAGCTTGCGGATGTCGACTTTACCCACCAGCGCCGAGATGTCCTGGTTGTTCTCATCGCCAGGTTCCGTTTTGGCGATGGCGATCTGTTCAAGGATAGACGGCCAGACTTTCACCACGCGGAATTTGGTGATATCGCCACCAAACTCGTGCAGGCGTTTTGCCGCCCACGGCGACATGATGGTGCCGAGATAGCGACGCGGGATGCCATACTCTTTGTCCAGAATCTGCGCATCTTCCTGCGGATTGAACAGGCACAGCGGATGGTCGTTCACCGGGCTGCGTTCACCGTTGGCGCTCAGCACATAGATAGGCACGCGCTGCATCAGCGACTTCAGGCGTTCCGCCAGCGAGGATTTACCGCCGCCCACGGGGCCGAGTAAATAGAGGATCTGTTTCTTCTCTTCCAGACCCTGAGCGGCATGCTTCAGGTAGGAGACAATCTGTTCGATGGCATCTTCCATACCATAGAACTCTTCAAACGCCGGATATCGGGCGACCACCCGATTCGAAAAGAGACGGGAAAGCCGAGGCTCCAGGGCAGTGTCAACCATGTTTGGCTCACCAATAGCCATCAATAGCCGTTCTGCCGCATTGGCATAGGCACTGCGATCTTGCCGACAGATGGTAAGAAACTCCTGCAGTGTGAACTCTTCGTCCTTGGCAGCTTCATAGCGCTGGCGATAGTGATCGAATATATTCATGGCATGCCGTCCTTTCGTTTTTTAGCACAGGATAAGAGCCGTTCGTATGAGTAGTGGAGGCTCCCGGAAGAGAATCTCTCGCACCTCACTGCCAAAGCAGCAACCTGTGTGCCAGGTCAGACGCTAAGAACCGCAGGTGTTCAGGAAAACTCTTCTTAAATTAAAGCGTAGATGGCATTTGCAAAACTTGCATGCCCAGAAAATCTACTTTCAATGACATATCAATAACTCATCCAAAAATTTCCACTGTCGTTATAAGACAAATGCACGTTTTTCATTCAGCGGTCATATAAATGAAAGCAGGCTGTCATCTGATAAGTTAAAAATAATGGGTTAATCAGGCTGATTAGCAGGCAAAAAATTTTGGGATGTACGGGAATGGCGGTTACACTTCATCCGCTGATTATTTGACTACAGGAAAGAATGGATTGTGACCAAACTCAAACTTCTGGCATTAGGCATCCTTGCCGCGACCGCAGTGAACACCGCACAGGCGGAAAGTCAGTGGACGGTTGGCGCGGGTGTTGGCGTCATTAACAGCCCGTACAAACAGTATGACCGTGACGTTTATCCTGTTCCCGTTATCACCTATGAAGGCGATAACGTCTGGTTCCGCGGGCTCGGCGGCGGCTACTATCTCTGGAACGATACGGCCGATAAGCTCTCCATCATGGCCTACTACGATCCAACGCACTTCAAGCCGGGTGACAGCGACAGCCACGCGCTTCGCCAGCTCGACAAGCGCAAAAGCTCGATGATGGCCGGCCTCTCATACGTGCATAACACCCAGTATGGCTTCCTGCGTACGGCCCTGGCAGGCGATACGCTCGATAACAGCAACGGCTTTATCTGGGATCTGGCGTGGCTGTACCGTTATACCAACGGTGGTCTGACCCTGACGCCGGGTATTGGTGTGCAGTACAACAGCGAGAACTACAACGACTATTACTATGGCGTGTCTAAAAACGAGTCCCGCCGCAGTGGTCTGAAGAGCTACAGCGCAGATGACGGCTGGGATCCGTACCTGGAGCTGACCGCGAGCTATAACTTCCTCGGCGACTGGAGCGTGTACGGTACCGGCCGCTATGAGCGTCTGAGCGACGAAGTGAAGGATAGCCCGATGGTCGACAAATCCTGGGCAGGTATTTTCTCTGTCGGCGTGAGCTACAAGTTCTGATTGCGCACTAATATCGTGCAATTGATGCATTAAAACGGGGCGCGTGCGCCCCGTTTGCTTTGATGTGGTGCAGTAAGATTATCGCTTAACAATGCGGATCGTCTGCCCTAAACGAGACGGTTTTTCGTCGCTCGCTTTTTGCGGGGTGCTCACGCAGGCGGTTTCCACGCAGACAAACGTTTTATACCCTTCATCCGTCATGTCGGCCATGCTGACGGACAGCGCCGGGCCCGGGTTCCAGCCCACCACGTCGCTGTGATGATGATGGACCACTTCAATGCCGCGGTTCAGCGCGCCGTCGTGGATCACGCTGCACGCTTCCGGGTGCAGGTAGACGCGGTCGGTACGGTCAGGGAATGTCTGTATACCGTCGCTCAGTTTACCTTCTTTGGCGTTATCCACTTTGTCGATAAAGGTATCGCCAAGACCGCTCACCTTCACTGCGCCGATATCACCTACGTTGAAGTAGGTGTGCAGGGCTGCGGTGGTTTCAAACTCACCGTGGGCTTCCAGTTCGATTTCACAGGTTTTACCCAGCTTAAAGCGGGCATACAGGGTGAAATCATGCGGCCAGAGGGCGCGGGTTTCATCATTAGCCTGCAGCTCAAAGGTCAGCACGGCGCCGTTGTCATCTTCGTTGTGCGCTTTCAGCGTCCACTGCTGGTTACGGGCAAAACCGTGAGAAGGCAAACCCTGCTGGGCGGACGGGCCGAACCACGGCCAGCAGATCGGTACGCCACCGCGAATAGCCGCCCCTTTTTTGAAGGAGGTCGCATCGCTCAGCCATAAGCCTTCGGCTTCACCTTCCGGTTTCCAGGAGAGCAGGTGGGCGCCGTTCAGCGCCACGGAGGCTTTAACGCGCGGATGGTCAACGACGATAACGTCGGCACCGTCAATCTGACGGCGGGAGAGCACAGGGGTAAGCTGTTCGACTACCGGAAGTGCAAAAATTTTATTAATCATTAAGCAATCCTCTGTCTTATAAATAAAAAAAGGCGACCGAAGTCGCCTTTTTGGATCAAGCACTCATCTCAACTTATTTGGAGATGTGAGCGATCAGGTCCAGTACTTTGTTAGAGTAGCCAGTTTCGTTGTCGTACCAGGATACCAGTTTAACGAAGTTGTCGTTCAGTGCGATACCCGCTTTAGCATCGAACACAGAAGTGCACACTTCGCCGTTGAAATCGGTAGATACAACGTCGTCTTCGGTGTAGCCCAGAACGCCTTTCATTGCGCCTTCGGAAGCAGCTTTGATTGCTTTCTTAATTTCTTCATAAGAAGCAGCTTTTTCCAGACGAACGGTCAGGTCAACAACGGATACGTTAGGAGTTGGAACGCGGAACGCCATACCAGTCAGTTTGCCATTCAGTTCTGGCAGTACTTTACCTACAGCTTTAGCTGCACCGGTAGAGGATGGGATGATGTTCTGAGCCGCGCCACGGCCGCCACGCCAGTCTTTGTGAGACGGGCCATCAACGGTTTTCTGAGTAGCGGTGGTTGCGTGAACGGTAGTCATCAGACCTTCGATGATGCCGAAGTTGTCGTTGATAACTTTAGCCAGCGGTGCCAGGCAGTTGGTAGTGCAGGATGCGTTAGACACGATATCCTGGCCAGCGTAAGTTTCGAAGTTTGCACCACGAACGAACATTGGGGTGTTGTCTTTGGAAGGACCAGTCAGAACAACTTTCTTCGCACCCGCAGTGATGTGTTTACGTGCAGTTTCGTCGGTCAGGAAGATACCGGTTGCTTCAGCAACAACGTCAACACCGATTTCGTTCCATTTCAGGTTAGCTGGGTCTTTTTCAGCAGTAACGCGGATGGTTTTGCCATTAACAACCAGGTGGCCGTCTTTCACTTCAACGGTGCCGTCGAAACGACCGTGAGTTGAGTCGTACTTCAGCATGTACGCCATGTATTCAGCGTCCAGGAGATCGTTGATACCAACGATTTCGATGTCAGAACGTTTCTGAGCAGCACGGAAAACAATACGGCCGATACGGCCAAAACCGTTGATACCTACTTTGATAGTCATATATTCCACCAGCTATTTGTTAGTGAATAAAAGGTTGCCTGTAAAATTACAAAAACCTTACGCAGCGTCAAGCGGAATCGTGTCAATCATTGCGACAAATCAATCCTGTGACTAACGTTTGTGCGACTGACTCGCCTCACTTTCCCTTTGAGCTTGCACCCATATGGGGGCTGCGCCGGGATTTTAAAGGCCTCGCAGGATAAAAATGTGAGCATGATCACAATTGCCTGACCGCCTTTTCGCGACACATAAGTTTAGATCAAAAGTGCACGCAAGGGTGTTAATGTTTTGTTAGAATCCGGGTTAAAAGATGTCTGTTTCTACAGCGAGATGTAAGCATATGTCGAACCAACGTAACCCTGAAGATTTGAAAAAAAACCTCACAGAAATGCAGTTTTACGTGACGCAGAATCACGGGACGGAACCGCCGTTCACCGGGCGTTTACTGCACAACAAGCGGGACGGCGTCTACCACTGCCTGGTCTGTGATGCGCCGCTGTTTAATTCACAAACGAAATTTGATTCTGGCTGCGGCTGGCCGAGCTTTTACGAGCCGGTGAGCGATGAGGCCATCCGCTACCTGACCGACTCGTCACACTGCATGGTGCGCACGGAAATTCGCTGCGGCAACTGCGATGCGCACCTTGGGCACGTCTTCCCGGATGGCCCTCAGCCCACGGGCGAGCGTTTCTGCGTGAATTCAGCCTCAATGAGCTTCACCGATGATGAGAATGGCGACCAGATTAAGGGTTGAAAAAACGATTCAGCAAATTATTCCTTCGAAAGGGCAGGATTGTGAATATTGAAGACATGATTAGCGGGATGACGCCGGAGATTTATCAGCGTCTGGTGACCGCCGTAGAGCTGGGAAAATGGCCCGATGGCGTCGCGCTGACCCCGGAGCAAAAAGAGAACAGCCTGCAGCTGGTGATGCTGTGGCAGGCGCGCAATAACACCGACGCGCAGCATATGACGATCGACACCCAGGGCCAGATGGTAATGAAGAGCAAGCGCGAGCTGAAAGAAGACTTCGGCATCACGCCGAAGCCGATTGCGACGATGAAAATGCAATAACGGTGCGGGTTGATGCCCTCACCCAACCCTCTCCCACGGGGAGAGGGCTTGATTGTCTTACTACTTATGCGGGATCCCGAGCGACGCCGCCAGCTGTTTCGCTAACTGATTGTTGTCATCAGCCCCGTACTCCCAGAACATCGCTCCGGCGAGCCCTTTCTCTTTGATGTAGTCCGCTTTGATCGCAACGGAACGTGGGTTCTCATAGGAAATCGCAAACAGCGCGTTGCCATCGGCACCCTTCACCGACAGCCACGGCACTTTTGCCTGGTCGTCCCAGTGCTCCGTAAAGCGCTTCTGCGGATCGTTCAACAGCTTCTTCACGATATCGTTGTACTTCACGTAGGTATCTTTGGTCAGGTCATAGCCGAGTGACTTGAACAACCCGATCTCCTGCGGTCCGAAGTAGGGCTGGGTAACCGGATTTTTTTGCGCATCCGGTTTGGTCCAGTCGATCCCCGGCTCTACGGCGCGTTTCGGCACGCGGCCATAGAAACCAATCCCGAGATTCATCTGCTGCGGCTTCAGTCCGGCGGCCAGATAGTTGTTCACCACAAAGTCCACGCTGTATTTGTCCGCGGCGGCCACCGTCGGCCAGGTGCTGGAGTCATACAGGTTGGCGTTAAAATACTGCGTACCATACGCCATGTCGTAGGTCATCAGGTTGATGTAGTCGAGCAGGGGCGCAATGGCTTTCACATCCACCCAGCTTTTCGGACTTTCCGCATTCGCGCCTACCGCAATGGTGACCAGCTTTTTATGCCCGAACGCGTCGCGCATCTCCTTCAGCAGGGCGGTAAAATTATCCCGGTCGGCGGGCTGGCTTGCCACCAGCCCCCAGGCGCCGTTGACCGGATACTCCCAGTCGAGGTCGATCCCGTCCAGACCATATTTGTCGACAATCTCCTGCGCGGAGCGGATGAACACCGCGCGCGTCTCTTTGGTTGCCGCTGCGCCAGAGAAGCCACGCGCGCCCCAGCCGCCGATGGAGAGCAGGACCTTAAGATTTGGGTTTTGCTTACGCAGAGTGGGGATTAAGGCCAGATCGGACGCCACTTTTGGCGATAGCCAGATCTGATGCAGCTTCGCCGGATCTTTCAGCGCGGCGTTGGTTTCGTCTTTTTCGTCGTTATAAACCAGACCAAACGAGTAGTTCAGATGGGTGATCTGGCGAACGTCCAGTTTATTGATATCGCCACCCGGTCCGGCGGTGACATCGCCACCCCCGTTAAAGTAGCCCACGGACATCATGGAACTGGCGGAGGCAACTGACGCGCAAAGCAAGGGTAATGCTGCCAGCAAGGGCAAACGTTTCATACAAGTTCCTCTTTGACTTAATAATATTAACCACGCCACGGAAAAGGCGTGGCGAAAAAACAACCTACAGAGAATAGCATTGCCGCTTCGCTGAGGATGCGAGGGAGTTCACTTTATGGGGGATCGGAGGGGGAGTTTTGCCGGGTGGCGGCTGCGCCTTACCCGGCCTACGGGGAAAGGTAGGCCGGGTAAGCGTCAGCGCCACCCGGCTTAAAAGGCTTACGCCTGCGTCTCCAGCCAGTCTTCGAGCGTATACAGCGTCGCGCCTTCCGCAGCCATATCCATAAACGCCTGAGCGCTGTCCTGCGGGTGAATGTTCACCCCGCGGCAGCCGTCGGTGATGACGCTGACGGTATAACCTAGCTGGAGCGCATCCAGCACGGTGAACTTCACGCAGTAGTCCGTCGCCAGCCCCAGCACAATCAGCTCCGTGATTTCGTGATGACGTAACCACGCGTCCAGCGCCGTTTTCTGGCGATGCCCGTTATCAAAAAACGCGCTATAGCTGTCGATAGCCGGGTTTTCACCTTTATGGAACACCGCGTCGATGGCTCTCTGATTCAGGAGCGGATGCAGCGCCGCGCCTTCCGTCTGCTGTACGCAGTGATCCGGCCAGAAGGTTTGCGCCAGCCCGTCGAGCTCTCCCTGAGTGAAAGGCTCGACGTTATGCTGGCTGGCAAAGCTGCCGTGGTTCGCCGGGTGCCAGTCCTGGCTTGCGACAACCGCTTCGCCGCGGGCTTTGCACCAGTCTATCAGCGTGTTGGCCACGTCAACGGTGCTGTCACCTTCAGCGACGGCCAGCGCACCGCCCGCGCAGAAATCATTTTGCAAATCGACCAGTAGCAGGGCGCGTTGCTTCATGAGCACTCCTTATTCGTCCGGGGTCAGCTCGCCGCGCAGGTTTTGCATCATCGCGCTGCGAATGGACTGAATGTCCAGATCCTGACTCAGTAAATAGTGAAGTTTAGTCAGCGTTGCCTCAACGGTCATATCGAAGCCGCTGATGACCCCCGCATGCGCCAGCGCGTTGCCGGTGGCATAGCCGCCCATATTCACTTTACCGGACATGCACTGGGTCAGGTTCACCACCACAATTCCGCGCTCGCTGGCTTCCTGAAGCTCTTTCAGGAATTCACCGTTCTGCGGCGCATTGCCCACGCCGTAGGAGCGCAGGATCAGCGCTTTCACCGGCTGGCGCAGGAAGTTACGCACCACGTCCGCAGAGATACCCGGATAGATGGTGACCACGCCAATCGGTTGCGGAGTAATCGGATGCACAATCAGCTCGCCGGCGGTGTTCGGCGCCGGAGGGGTTCCCAGACGACGGATATGAATACCGGCCTCCAGCAGCGGCTGCAGGTTAGGGGAGGCAAAGGCGTCAAAGCCGTCTGCGTGGGCTTTGGTGGTGCGGTTGCCGCGATACAGACGGTTGTTAAAGAACAGCGACACTTCGTTGATCGGGTAATTCGCCGCCACGTACAGGGAGTTCAGCAGGTTGATCTGCCCGTCCGAGCGCAGCTCCGCCAGCGGGATTTGCGACCCGGTGACGATAACCGGCTTGCTCAGGTTCTCCAGCATGAAGGAGAGCGCCGAGGCGGTAAACGCCATGGTGTCGGTACCGTGCAGGATCACGAAGCCGTCGTACTGGTCGTAATGGGCTTTAATGTCATCCGCGATGTGCTGCCAGTCTTCCGGCGTCATGTCGGAGGAGTCCATCAGCGGCTCGTATTCGTGGATAGTAAAGTCAGGCATTTCCGGACGGTGGAATTCAGGCATCAGCGCAAGCTGACGCTGAAGGTGGCCGGAGACGGGGATATAGCCGTTTTCGGAGCGCTGCATACCGATGGTACCGCCAGTGTAGGCTACATAAATCGATTTCTTCTGCATGGTAGTGAGTTCTTGTTCTTCAAAAGAAAAAAATCCCCTCTTCGCGGGAAGAGGGGACGGTTTTTAACGGACGTTAGCGCAGGTCAGGCAAAACGCGTAACGACTCTGTGGATCGTTAAAGGCCGCAAGCTTATCGCTTTCTGCCTTCATCGCTTTTGCCGCCGTGGCGACTGGCGCAGGCAGGTAAGCCTGCAGCGCCTCCGGCAGCATGGCGCGTACCGAGCCGGACATGCTGTCCATGACCATATCGAAGAACGACGGTTCGTCCTGGTAATACTCGATATGCCACTGCTTCAGCTTCGCCAGTTCGGCGGCTTTCTTCACCGCGTCATCGAAGTCACCCAGGCTGTCCACCAGTCCGTTGCTCTTCGCATCCTGACCGGTCCAGACGTGGCCCTGCGCAATCTGGTCGATCTGCTCAGGCGTCTTTTTACGCGAGTCTGCGACCAGGGTGATAAAGCGTTTATAGCCGTTCTCAATGCTGAGCTGCATCATCTCAGAGACTTCCGGCGGCAGAGATTTGGTCACCGACACATCCGCCAGCGGAGAGGTCGCTACGCCATCGGTATGCACGCCCAGGGAATCCAGGCTGTTCTCTACGGTGTTGATCACCCCGAAGATGCCAATCGAACCGGTCAGCGTGCTTGGGTTAGCCACGATGTAGTTGGCTGGCGTGGAGATCCAGTAACCTCCGGAGGCGGCCATTCCGCCCATTGAGACGACGACCGGCTTGCCGGCGGCGCGCGCCGCGGCCAGTTCAGCGCGGATCACCTCGGAGGCGCTGACGCTACCGCCAGGGCTGTTGACCCGCAGGACAATCGCCTTCACTTTTGGATCGAGGCGCGCATCGCGGATTTGTGACGCGGTAGTATCGCCGCCCACGTTCCCCGGGGTCTCCTGACCGTCCATGATCGCACCGTTGGCAAAGACCACCGCGACGCTGTCACCGCTGTCATCCGGCTTTTTCGTCGAGTAATCATACATGCTGATGGCGCTGTAGTTTTTATCCTCTTTGCTCCAGCCAAACTGCTTGCTCAGGGATTTTTCAATCTCGGCGCTGGTGCCCAGGGCATCAACCAGTTTGTTATCCAGCGCATATTTCGCGGTATCACCGTCAACCTTACGCAGGCCTTCCAGCACGCCCTGCGCGCCGGGGAACGCCTGCTCAGGCGTAATCTGACGGTTCGCGGCAACGGTGCCCAGATAGTTCTGCCACAGCTCGCCAATCCAGCGGCTGTCCGCTTCGCGGGCGGCAGGGGACATATCGTCGCGGATAAACGGCTCAACGGCGGATTTATAGGTACCGACGCGGAAGACGTGGGTGGTGACCTTCAGCTTGTCGAGCAGCGATTTGTAGTACAGGCCGTTGGTGGCAAAGCCGTGCAGATCCACCGTACCCTGCGGGGAGAGCCAGATCTTATTGGCGAAGCTCGCCAGATAATATTGCCCCTGGCTGTAGCTGTCGCCCACGGCAATCACCGGCTTGCCGCTGTCGCGGAATTCGCGCAGCGCTTTACCGATATACTGCATTGAAGGCTGATCGCCTCCGGCAAAATCTTTCAGATCCAGCACGATCCCGGTGATGTTACGGTCGTCTTTGGCCTGGCGGATGGTATCGACGATATCAAACAGGGAGTTTTCCTGCAGACGATCTGAGGTTGCGCCAAACAGCTGGCGACCAATCACGCTCAGGCGACTGCTGGTGGACGGCTTATCAACGATAACGCCGGTGATATCGAGTAATAGCGCGCCGCGCGTTGAATGCTGCGCCTGATTCGCGTTACTGATATGCATCCAGATGCCCGCGCAAACCAGAACCAGGAAGATGAAGAAGATGTTCATCACCAGGTTGCGGACGAAGTTGAGCAGTCTCCACGTCCATTTAAAGAAACCGGCAATGATTCGCCAAAGGGTTCGCATGTATTCTCCCTAACCAGAAAATGACTGTTTCCGTCGCCACTGGACGGTAATGTTGGGTTATCGTAATGACCCAACCGCCACTTGTCAGCAGGAATCGCCTGCCAGGCTGTAACAAAATCTGCCGCCGTGTTAATTTTGTGAGTAAATTTCAAGAAAGGAGTTAACCAATGGACGCACTCGAACTGCTTGTTAACCGCCGTAGCGCTTCCCGTCTGGCCGAACCTGCCCCGGCAGGCGAGCAGCTGGAGAACATTCTGCGTGCCGGCATGCGTGCCCCCGATCATGGCACGCTGCAGCCATGGCACTTCTTTGTAATTGAAGGCGAAGGCCGCGATCGTTTCAGTCAGCTGCTGGAGCAGGGGGCGGTGGCCGCCGGGCAGGATGAGAAAGGGATCGACAAGGCGCGCAATGCTCCGTTCCGCGCGCCGATGATCGTCACCGTCGTGGCAAAATGCCAGGCCGACCATAAGGTGCCGGTCTGGGAGCAGGAAATGTCCGCAGGCTGTGCGGTGATGGCGATGCAAATGGCCGCCGTAGCACAAGGCTTCAACGGTATCTGGCGCACCGGCCCGCTGACCGAAAGCCCGGCGGTCCGGGACGGTTTTGGCTGCGGTGAGCATGACAAAATTGTCGGCTTCCTCTACCTCGGCACCCCGCAGCTTAAAGCCTCCAGCACCATCAGCGTGCCGGACACCACGCCTTTCGTCAGCCGTTTCTGATAACGCACGCTAAACTGTCTGGATTCTGAGCATCTGCCGCAGAATTCAGACAGTCATACTTACCTCTTTATGGAATGAGCGCTACCATAGCGCGATTGAGATGACAGGAGACGTCCATGAGCGAGCAAACCATTCGTTTAACGCAGTACAGCCACGGAGCCGGTTGCGGTTGTAAAATTTCCCCGAAAGTGCTGGAGACCATCCTGCACAGTGAACAGGCGAAGTTTGTCGACCCGAACCTGCTTGTCGGCAACGAAACGCGTGACGATGCTGCAGTTTATGACTTAGGTAACGGCACCAGCATTATCAGCACCACCGACTTCTTTATGCCGATTGTCGACAACCCGTTCGACTTCGGTCGCATTGCGGCCACCAACGCCATCAGCGATATCTTCGCCATGGGGGGGAAGCCGATCATGGCGATTGCCATTCTGGGCTGGCCGATCAACACCATCCCGCCGGAAGTGGCTCGTGAAGTGATTGATGGCGGCCGTTTTGCCTGCCAGCAGGCGGGGATTGCGCTGGCCGGCGGTCACTCTATTGATGCACCTGAACCGATCTTCGGCCTGGCCGTCACCGGCGTGGTGCCGACCGAACGCGTGAAGCGCAACAGCACCGCGCAGGCGGGCTGCAAGCTGTTCCTCACCAAGCCGCTGGGCATTGGCGTGCTGACCACCGCCGAGAAAAAGTCCCTGCTGAAGCCCGAGCACAAAGGTCTGGCTACGGAAGTGATGTGCCAGATGAACCTCGCCGGTGCGGCATTCGCCAATATCGACGGCGTGAAGGCGATGACCGACGTCACCGGTTTTGGTCTGCTGGGACACCTCTCTGAGGTCTGTCAGGGCGCGGGCGTGCAGGCGCAGATCTGGTATCAGGACGTGCCGAAGCTGCCGGGCGTGGAGGATTATATTGCTCAGGGCGCGGTCCCGGGCGGTACCCAGCGCAACTTCGCCAGCTACGGTCACCTGATGGGCGAAATGCCTGAGGAGTGGCGCAACCTGCTGTGCGATCCGCAAACCTCCGGCGGCCTGCTGCTGGCGGTGACGCCGGAGTCAGAAGCTGACGTTCAGGCGACCGCCGCCGAGTTCGGCATCATCCTGACGGCGATCGGCGAGCTGGTGACCGCGCGCGGTGGCCGACCGATGATTGAGATCCGTTAATTCGATGCGGTTGTTTATTGCCGAAAAGCCGAGCCTGGCCCGTGCCATCGCCGACGTGCTGCCTAAGCCGCATCGCAAAGGCGACGGCTTTATCGAATGCGGTAACGGGCAGGTGGTCACCTGGTGTATCGGTCACCTGCTTGAGCAGGCGCAGCCGGATGTCTATGACAGCCGCTACGCCCGCTGGAATTTAAACGATCTGCCCATCGTGCCGGAAAAATGGCGCCTGCAGCCCCGGCCTTCGGTCACCAAACAGCTGAACGTGATCAAGCGCTTCCTGCATGAAGCGGCTGAAATCGTGCACGCGGGTGACCCGGACAGGGAAGGGCAACTGCTGGTGGATGAGGTGCTGGACTATCTGGAGCTGGCGCCGGAAAAGCGCCAGCAGGTGCAGCGCTGCCTGATCAACGACCTTAACCCGCAGGCGGTGGAGCGAGCCATTTCGCGCCTGCGCGCCAACAGCGAGTTTATTCCGCTGTGCGTCTCGGCTTTAGCCCGCGCCCGCGCCGACTGGCTGTACGGCATCAACATGACCCGCGCCTACACCATTCTTGGGCGTAATGCGGGCTATCAGGGCGTACTTTCAGTGGGGCGTGTGCAGACGCCGGTGCTGGGGCTGGTCGTGCGTCGTGACGAAGAGATTGAGAATTTCGTCGCTAAAGATTTCTTTGAGGTGAAAGCGCATATCGTCACGCCTAAAGACGAACGCTTTACCGCCGTCTGGCAGCCGAGCGATGCCTGCGAATCCTATCAGGATGAAGAGGGGCGCCTGCTCCATCGTCCGCTGGCCGATCATGTGGTTAACCGCATTACCGGGCAGCCCGCTATCGTCACCAGCTATAACGATAAACGGGAATCAGAACCCGCGCCGCTGCCGTTCTCGCTGTCGGCCCTGCAGATTGAGGCCGCGAAGCGCTTTGGCCTCAGCGCGCAGAACGTGCTGGATATCTGCCAGAAGCTCTATGAAACCCATAAGCTCATCACCTATCCGCGTTCGGATAGCCGTTATCTGCCGGAAGAGCACTTTGCCGGACGCCATTCGGTGATGAACGCCATTAGCGTGCACGCGCCGGATCTCCTGCCGCAGCCGGTGGTGAACCCGGACACCCATAACCGCTGCTGGGACGATAAAAAGGTGGACGCCCACCACGCGATTATCCCGACGGCGCGTGCCAGCAGCGTCAACCTGACCGACAACGAAGCGAAGGTCTATAACCTGATCGCCCGTCAGTACCTGATGCAGTTCTGCCCGGACGCGGTGTTCCGCAAATGCGTAATCGAACTGGAAATCGCGAAAGGGAAATTTATTGCTAAAGCCCGTTTCCTTGCAGAAGCAGGCTGGCGCACGCTGCTGGGGAACAAAGAGCGTGACGAGGAGAACGACGGCACGCCGCTGCCGGTGGTTGCTAAAGATGACGAACTGCTGTGCGAGAAGGGCGAAGTGGTTGAGCGTCAGACCCAGCCGCCGCGCCATTTCACCGATGCGACGCTGCTGTCGGCGATGACCGGGATCGCCCGCTTTGTGCAGGATAAAGATCTGAAGAAGATCCTGCGCGCCACCGACGGTCTGGGTACGGAAGCAACCCGCGCGGGGATCATCGAGCTGCTCTTTAAGCGCGGTTTTCTTGAGAAAAAGGGGCGCTATATCCATTCGACCGAGCCGGGCCGCGCGCTGATTCATTCCCTGCCGGAGCTGGCCGCCAGGCCGGACATGACCGCGCACTGGGAATCGGTGCTGACGCAGATCAGCGAGAAGCAGTGCCGCTATCAGGACTTTATGCAGCCGCTGGTGGGGACGCTTTACCAGCTGATCGATCAGGCGCGCAGCACGCCGGTGAAGCGCTTCAGAGGGATGGTTGCACCAGGCGCGGGTGCGAAGAAACCGTTTAAAAAGAAGAAAAGCGCGGCCTGATACGCCCGGTTTTCTCCCTCTCCCTGTGGGAGAGGGCCGGGGTGAGGGCACCCGGCCGCACGATATAAACCTTAAATCACACCCTGCCCGATCATGGCATCTGCCACCTTCACGAATCCGGCGATATTCGCCCCGCGTACGTAGTTGGTTTGCGATGCCTCGCCGCCGTACTCCACGCAGGCGTGGTGAATATCCAGCATGATATGGTGCAGGCGCGCATCCACTTTTTCTGCCTTCCAGCCGAGACGCGCGGCGTTTTGTGCCATCTCGAGGCCGGAGGTTGCCACGCCACCGGCGTTAGCGGCCTTGCCCGGTGCAAACAGCACGCCTGCCTCAAGGAACAGGTTCGTGGCGTCGATGGTGGTCGGCATGTTCGCCCCTTCGGCCACCGCTTTTACGCCGTTGCTAATCAACGTGCGCGCGGCTTCAACGTCCAGCTCGTTCTGCGTGGCGCACGGCAGGGCGATATCCACCGGCACGCCCCACGGCTGTTTTCCTTCCAGGTATGTCAGGCCAAACTCCCGGGCGTAATCCGCCACGCGTCCATCGCGGCTGGCTTTGATTTCACACAGGCGCGCCAGCTTCTCTGCCGTGAAGCCCGCTTCATCCACCACCGTGCCGCTGGAGTCAGAGGCGGTTACCACGCGAGCGCCAAACTGCATCGCTTTCTCAATCGCGTACTGCGCCACGTTACCGGAGCCGGACACCCCGACGCGCATGCCTTCAAAGCCTAAACCGTGGCGCTTGAGCATGGCCTCGGTGAAGTAAACCAGGCCGTATCCGGTCGCTTCCGGGCGGATCAGGCTCCCGCCAAACGACAGCCCTTTTCCGGTAAAGACGCAGGCGCTGTTGTTGGAGAGCTTTTTCATCATCCCGGCCATAAAGCCCACTTCACGTCCGCCGACGCCGATATCACCGGCAGGCACGTCGGTATCCGGGCCGAGGTGACGGTAGAGTTCGGTCATCAGCGCCTGGCAGAAGCGCATCACTTCGCCTTCGCTTTTGCCTTTCGGATCGAAATCGCTTCCGCCTTTCCCGCCGCCCATCGGCAGCGTGGTGAGGGCGTTTTTAAAGGTCTGCTCGAAGCCGAGGAACTTCAGAATTGACAGGTTTACGGACGGGTGGAAGCGCATGCCACCCTTAAACGGGCCAATGGCCGAGTTAAACTGCACGCGCCACGCGCGATTGACCTTCACCTGATTGCGATCGTCCACCCACGTCACGCGGAACTGGATCACGCGCTCTGGCTCGACAAGGCGTTCAAGCAGAGACATCTGGCGATAGCGCGGGTTTTGTTCAAGGAAGGGCCACAGGGTGGTCATCACTTCACGCACGGCCTGCGCGAACTCGCTCTGGTGCGGGTCGCGCTGCTGAACATGGGCAAGGAAACTTTCCAGAGAGCGTGTCTGATCCATAGATATAAGAACCTCTTATCGTATTTTATGTGTATTACTTATGCGATTTGTGTTGTTTTTTTGACTATACCACCCGTACTGCTTTGTGTGGCAAGCAGAAATGTAGGGCGAAAGGGAAATTAATGAGAGCGCAGGCGTCATAATCAAAAGCGATGAAGAGATAAATTAAAGGTTCCGCTCTGGTTTACCGTTATAGTCATTATCAAGGAACAACAGGAAGATGTGTCTATGAACCGTTATCTACTCACCGCGTTATGTCTGATCTTCACTGCTGGCGCGCAGGCTGACCGCATTCGTCCGGATGTGGAAGTGAATGTGCCGCCGGAAGTGTTTAGCTCCAGCGGTCAGAATCAAACGGTGCAGCCCTGCAATCAGTGCTGTATCTATCAGAATCAGAACTACTCGGAAGGGGCCGTGGTGAAAGCAGACGGCGTGCTGTTGCAGTGCCAGCGCGACGAGCGCGTTATCGGTACGAACCCGCTGGTCTGGCGTCGCGTAAAACAATAAACGCTTCCAGCAGCGGAATATCCGCGGGGGCCAGGGCGTAGCCAAACGCCTCTTCCGGCGTACACCACGCCAGCGCGCTGTGGTAGTGCGCCGTGAGCTCGCCGCTAAACGCAGGAACGTGCCAGGCGTGCAGGTTGATTAACCGCTGCGAGACTTCGCGCTGGTGGCTTGCTACATATTGCGCAGGCAGCGCTTCAATACCCAACTCTTCACGCAGCTCGCGGATAAGCGCCTCGGGCTGGGTTTCTCCGGCCTCGACTTTACCGCCTGCAAATTCCCACATGCCCGGCTGGTCGGCGTGGGCAGGGCGCTGTGCCAGTAAAATTTTGTCGTCTTTTTCGATGATGGCGGCAACGACATCGAGTGTTTTCAGCATGGTCGTCAATAATTGATAGCGAAAAAAGACATATTATCGTGCCCTTTCTCAGAGTCCAGCTATCAGGAGAATCAGGTGAAAGAGACTACCACCTGGGTTGCCCCTATCGAATCCCTTCCCGCCAGCCTTAAACCCATTGCCGCCATGCAGAAAAAGCATTTTGGCGCGGTGCTGAATCCCACGCGCTGGTGGGCGCGCATGCCGCGTCTGTTCTGGCTGGTGGCGCTGTTTGTCGGTTTTCTGGAGCGTCGTCGCGCGCGCCTGACGCCCGTGCTTCGTTCGCTGCTCATGACGCGGGTGTCCCAGCTCTGCCACTGCGCTTTCTGTATTGATGCCAACAGCCTGCGGCTGGCCGAGCGCTGCGGCGCACTGGATAGGGTTCAGGCCGTGGGGGACTGGCAGGATTCCACTTTGTTCACCGAGCAGGAGCGCGCGGCGCTGGCCTACGCCGAGGCGGTGACCGCCACGCCGCCCCGGGCGGATGAGGCCATCAGAACGGCGCTGAAGCGCCACTTTACGGATGACGCCATCACCGAGATGACGGCGCTCATTGCCTTTCAGAATCTCTCCGCCCGCTTTAACGCCGCGCTGGATATTCCGGCTCAGGGGCTGTGCGCCACGTTTAATGAGACGCCACATGCTTGACCGTCACCTGCACCCGCGGGTAAAGCCCGTTCTGAATCGTCTGGTTTCCGTGCTGGACAGGCCGGGCATTACGCCCGACGGATTAACCCTTTCCGGGTTTGCGATTGGCGTGCTGGCGCTGCCGTTTCTGGCCCTCGGCTGGTATCCTGCTGCGCTGGTCGCCATCGTGCTTAACCGCCTGCTGGACGGTCTGGACGGGGCGCTGGCGCGCCGCAGAGGGCTGACCGATGCGGGAGGATTTCTCGATATCGCGCTCGACTTTCTGTTCTACGCTCTGGTGCCGTTTGGCTTTGCGCTCGCTGCTCCCGCAGAGAATGCGCTGGCGGCCGCCTGGCTGCTGTTTGCGTTTATTGGTACCGGCAGCAGTTTTCTGGCGTTTGCGGCGCTGGCCGCGAAGCACGACATCGACAACCCCGGCTATGCGCACAAGTCGTTTTATTACATCGGCGGGTTAACGGAAGGGACGGAGACCATCGCGCTGTTTGTGCTGTGCTGCCTTTTCCCGGCGCACTTCACGCTTTTCGCGTGGGTATTTGGCGCGCTGTGCTGGCTGACCACCACAACGCGCGTCTGGAGCGGCTACGTGACGCTGAAGTCACTCAACCCTTAGAGAGCGCTTTCTGGCCCGCGCTCACCGGTTGTCACCGGGTTCTGCGGGTGACTGCTCCATTCGTACCAGCCGCCGTCATAGACGGCGATATTCTTCCAGCCCATCGCCCGGGCGTACATAAAGGTTTCGGACGCCCGCCAGCCGGTGCCGCAGTAAAACGCGACGTGCTGTTCCGGCAGAATATTCCAGCGCTTCCACTGGGCGGCGATGTCGTCCGCACTGCGCATGGTGCCATCCGGGTTATGGAAATCCTCCATGTGGGTAGCATCGCTGCCCGCATGACCCCAGCGGGCACCGGCTATTTCACCTTTTGGCTTGATGTAGCTGTAGCCGCTTGTTTCGCCGATGAACTCCGGCCACGAACGAATGCTGACCAGGGAGGCATCCTGACGGTGCAGCATCCCGCGCGCCTGTTCCATATCGACCATCAGCTGCGGCTGGCCGGGGATTGGCGCGCCGAAATCGGGGGCTGGCGCCACTTTACCGGGCGTGCCGCGCTCAACCGGGAGGCCTGCATCTGACCACGCCTTCCAGCCGCCGTCGAGAATACGCACATCCTTCACGCCCGCATACAGCATAATCTGCGCCACGCGCGCGGCGGCGTATACGTCGCGGCCATACAAGATGACGGTGGTGTCGTGGCGGATCCCGTGCTTCGCCAGCATCGCTTTCAGCTTGTCGTCGGAGACTTTATTCCACAGCGGCTCGCTTTCCACTTCGTTAGTATCGATGTAGCCCGCGCCGGGAATGTGGTTCAGCAGGTAAAACTTCGGTGCGCCCCAGGCGGCTT